>NZ_JBFRDQ010000029.1:0-27894 GCF_052113865.1 Allobosea sp. TAB14
GAGCACGTGGGCTGATGACCGACTGCAGAGCACGTGGGCTGATGACCGACTGCACGAATAGACGCACGCCAGGTGGATTGCGCAGCGGCTTCGCCGGCAACTGGGTTTCAGGCGGCGACGGCCGCGCTCTGCGGCGCCGGCTGATGGCGGTGCTGCGTATGGCCCATCGCGTACTTGGCCTCAGCCGCAAGGGGCTGGGGCTTGGGACATTGGGGATTGGCGGAGGGTTACGTTCGGCCGGTGCGATCAGCGGCCTGGCCGCGCTCGCCGTGCTGACCTTCTCGGCGCCGGCGCAGGCGCAAAATGCACAATGGGGCGGTTCGGCGACAGGYGGCAACGCCGTCGCCATCGGCAACGCTGCCACGGCGAATGGCAATAACAGCGTGGCATTGGGCACCTCCAACAACGCAACAGGCGACGCTACGATCGCCATCGGCTATTCGATGGCCGTCAGTGGCCTCAACGCCATAGGCATGGGTGTCTTCGCGCGCGCGAACGGCGTCAATGCCCTCGCCATAGGCGGCAATGCCCAGGCCACCGCGGACGGAGCAAGCTCTATTGGCGTCAACTCGGTTGCAGCCGCAAACGCGGCCGCCTTTGGCCTGAACGCGCGCGCCGACGGATTGGAATCGACGGCGATCGGCTATGTCACCCGGGCGACCGGGCTGCGCGCCACCGCGCTCGGGCACGGAGCGACCGCATCCGGGCTGGATTCGATCGCCCAAGGCAATAACGCCACCGCAAGCAACCAGAACGCCATCGCAATCGGCTTCCAGGCGACAGCAACCGCGATCAACTCGGTCAATCTCGGCAACCGGACCGTTGCGGGAATGGGCGCCCTTCAAGAGAGCGCCATCGCCATTGGCACGGATGTGAGAGCGTCTGAGGTCGATGCCACCGCAATCGGCCGGCAAAGCCAGGCGACGGGCACGAGCGCCACGGCGATGGGCCGGAACGCCAGGGCCTGGGGCAACCAGTCCATCGCCCTCGGTCTCGGCGCGGTCGCAGGTGTGCAGGCCAACACGGCTCTGCCCAACAGCATCGCGGTCGGCACCAACGCGGTCTCCTCCGGCGCTGCCAGCACCGCTATGGGCACTGCCGCGAACGCGACTGCCGCAGCAAGCACGGCGGTTGGCAACACAGCCATTGCCAGCGGCCAGAACGCCTCCTCCTTCGGGTCCGGCGCGAATGCGTCGGGAGACAATTCTTTCGCTGCCGGCGTCAGCGCCAATGCCAGCGGAATCGCCAGCACCGCGCTCGGCATCGGCGCCGCGTCCAGCGCCACGAATGCGATCGCCGTCGGCGTCTCGGCGAGCGCGTCAGGGTTGAACTCCATCTATCTCGGCTCGCGCACCTTCGGAGCAGGCGCCAGCGCACAGAGCGCCATCGGCATCGGCACGGATGTGTCGGCCTCCGCGGCCAACGCCGTTGCAGTCGGTCTCCAGTCCAGTGCGAGCTCTGCCGATGCCGTCGCCATCGGTACCAGAGCGAATGCGAGCGGAGGCAAGGCCGTCGCGATCGGCGCCGAAAACGTCGCATATGGCGACGGCGCGGTCGCCATCGGCGATCCCAGCTACGCCAGCGGTACCGGCGCCTTCACCGGCGGCGCGAACAACATCGCCAACAGTGACGGCACGGCGAGCGCCACGGCGGCCAACCAAGCCGCCGGCGCGGTCGCGATCGGCAACAACAACAAGGCGATCGGGCAAGGCTCGGTGGCGCTGGGCAATGACTCCACCGCCGGTGCGGCCGGTTTCATCGGCAACATCGCGCTGGGCAACGGCGCGACGGCGGCAGCCAGCTCCGGCGATGTCGCCTTGGGTTCCGGCGCAGTCACGGCCGTTGCGGTCCCGACGGCGAACGTCGTGATCAACGGCACGACCTATAATTTCGCCGGCACGACGCCGGGCTCGACCGTGAGCGTGGGCGCGGTGGGGGCCGAGCGCACCATCACGAATGTCGCGGCGGGCCGGATCAATGGCGGCTCGACCGATGCGATCAACGGCTCGCAGCTCTTCGCCACCAACCAGGCGGTCGATGGTCTCGCCGGCACCGTCAACAACATCACCACCGGCGGCGGCATCAAGTATTTCCACGCCAATTCGGCCCTGCCGGATTCGGTGGCCGCCGGGACGGATTCCGTCGCCATCGGCCCGAATGCGAGGTCCGTCAACACCGGCGACGTCGCCATCGGCCTCAACTCGGTGTCGGGCACGACGACGGCGGTGGCAGGCGCGACGATCGGCGGCACCGCCTACAGCTTCGCAGGTGCGAACCCGGCGGGCGGCGCCTTCTCGGTCGGCTCGGCCGGCGCCGAGCGCCAGATCCAGAACGTCGCGRCCGGGCAGCTCACCTCTGCCTCGACCGACGCGGTCAACGGCTCGCAGCTCTTCGCGACCAATCAGCAGGTGACGACGAACACGACCAACATCGCCACGCTCGGCTCGACGATCAACAACATCGCCGGCAATGTCTCGACCGTCTACACGGACGCCAACGGCGAGGGCATCCGGTACGTTCGCACCAACGACAGGACGCTTGCGGTCGCCGACTCCTCCGCTCAGGGGATAGGCTCCACCGCAGTCGGCTACCAGGCGACCGCCTTCGCCGACGGGTCGCTCGCGCTCGGCCGCAACAGCCAGGCCACCATCCTTGGCAGCATCGCGCTCGGCGCCGATTCCCTCTCGGATCGCGCCATCGCGCCGACGTCGGGATCCGTGATCGCCGGCACCGGCATCGTTCTCTACAACACCACGGACAAGACGCTGCTCGGCGCGCTTTCGGTGGGCACCGCCACTTCCTATCGCCAGATCATCAATGTCGCCGACGGCACTGAGGATCAGGACGCGGTCACGCTACGTCAGCTGAAGAACTCGCTGGCCTCCTTCGCGGTGACGGGAACGATGTATTTCCACGCCAATTCGACGGCGACCGATTCGGCGGCCGTCGGCCTCGATTCGGTCGCGGTCGGTCCGCGTACCACCGTCAACGGCGACAACGGCATCGGCATGGGCAATGGCGCCATCGTGCAGATGACGGCACCGGGCGGCATCGCCATCGGCCAGAACGCGACGGTCAATCTTGCCGACGGCGTTGCCCTCGGCACGAACTCGACAGCAAACGGCATCCAATCCCTCGCTCTCGGCGCCGGCGCGACCAGCAACAACGCCAACAGCGTCGCACTGGGCGCGGGCTCCGCGACGGATGCCGCCGTCGGCACCGCCAGCACCATCATCCGCGGCACGACCTACAACTTCGCGGGTGCTGCTCCGGTCGGCACCGTGAGCATCGGTTCCGTGGGCGGGGAAAGAACGCTGACCAACGTCGCGGCCGGCCGGATCTCGGCGACCAGCACCGACGCGATCAACGGCTCGCAGCTCTACGCCAGCAACCTGGCGATCGAGAGCCTCCAGAGCGGCATCGGCAACATCACCAACAGCGCCGTCTTTTACGACACCAATATCGACGGCAGTAAGAAAAACAGCATCACGCTGCAGGGCGGCGATCCCAACGCACCGGTCGTCATCTCCAAAGTTGCCGAGGGCGTGGCAGGGACCGACGCGGTCAATGTCAACCAGTTGAACAAGGGCGTTGCCGAGGCCAAATCCTATACGGACAGCCAGCTCGCCAATGTGACCGAGGCCGGCAAAGCCTACACCGATCAGAAGTTCGGGCAGCTCAACCAGGGCATTCGTGCGGCTCGCCAGGAGGCGAGGCAGGCCGCGGCGGTCGGGCTTGCGGCGGCGTCGCTGCGCTTCGACGATCGTCCCGGCAAGCTCAGCGTGGCAGCGGGCGGCGGCGCCTGGCGCGGTGAGGGCGCACTCGCCTTCGGCGCCGGCTACACCAGCGAGAACGGCCGCGTCCGCGCCAACCTGACCGGCGCGACCAGCGGGGGTGAATGGGGCGTGGGCGCCGGCGTCAGCCTCACTCTGAACTGAGCGGCGGCATGGTCGGCAAGCGAGCCCTCTGGCTCACGGCCATGGCTTGCCTGTTCCTGTCCGGCCAATACTCGGCTGGACAGGCGCCGGCCGGCGCCAACTACAGGGTCAAGCCTTCCGACGTGGCGGTGCCGCCGGATGTGAAGCTGGGAGCCTACCGGCGCATCATCCAACCCTTCGAGAACTGGACGCTGATCTGTGACGAAAATCTGCAGACCCGTCGGAAGGTTTGCAACGTCACGCAGACCATCGAGGATTCGGCCGGCCATCTGGCCTTTAGCTGGTCGCTTGCGGCCACGCAGGACGGCAAGCCCTACATGATTCTGCGCACTGCGCCGGATGCGACGAATCCCGGCCCGATATCGCTGAAATTCCAGGGCCAGGCCAATCCGCTCAAGGTGCAGCTCGATGGCTGCAATGCGACGGTCTGCGTCGGGATGCTGCCGGTCGGGCCGGTCGTGCGAGAGCAAATCTCGAAGGGTGCGCTGCCGCAGATTTCCTAYGAAACGCCCCGCGGAACAACCACGATCTCGGCGGCTACCCTCAGAGGACTCTCGAAGGCAGTCGAGGCGATCAGATGAACAGGCAGTCCCGATGAACCAGCAATCCATCCACGACCGGATCATGTCGCGCCAGCAGGACCGGTCAGGCCAGGCCGACGACCGCCTCGCGCCCAAACGCAAATGGACCCGGATCGCGATCTATTCGGCGATCGGCGTCGTCATCCTGGGTGGGCTCGCCTACGGCTCGATGAATTACAGCGCAATCCGAAACCTCGTCTCGCAATCGGCGATCGCGGAAACGAACAAGGCCGATCAGGCTCGCCCCGAAACGCCCTTCCTGCAACATGCAAGGCAGGCGGGCTTGAAGAGTTGCTCCACGGTGTTTCCGGTTCTCGGAGAGCTGCTGACGAGCGGCGCGAAATACGACGTCCAGTCAACCTGGAGCAACGAAGCTGCGGATCGTCACGCCGTGCAAGCCCTGGTCGGCATGAGCTACACCACCCAAAACTATAACGGACCAGCCGCCGGCATCGTCTTCGCCGCGCCGACGCAGTCGGCTTGCGAAGGCACCATGGTTCGGGTGGCGCCCTTCTCCGCCTCATGCGCCGAGATTCCCTCCGTTCTCCCGCAAGGCAGCCGGCTCGCCAGCAACCTTGGGCAAGTCGCCGTCTACGCTCTCGCCAATAATGGCGGAAACGCGATGCTCCTCCCGACGGCGAGTGGCTGCGTCGTCGTTTCCGTAGCCTCGGCCGCCCGAAAATAAGGAGCCAAGATGAAACTCGGTTCTGCCATTGCAGCAATCGGCGTGCTTCTCGCCTGCTCGGGTCAGCTCGGCGCAGCCGATTTTCAGACCAGACCGGTCAAGGGGCCGCCCGCATCAAAGGAAAGCGGCATCTGGGCGGCGATCGCCTATTCGAGTGCCGACCAGAAGCACGGCTTCTTCTGGGGCGCCGACAAGCGGCAGGAGGCGGCGGACCTGGCTCTCGCGCATTGCCGGCGGGCTGGAGGCGACGAATGCGTCGTCGTGAGCRTCTTTCGCAATCATCGCCATTGGGACGATGATGATCGCACCGGCTTCCCCTACCATCACTGCGGCGCGCTCGCCGTGGCCGAGGGCAAGGGCGAGCGCATCACGCCGTGGAGCGCAAAGGCCGCGCCGACGCGCCAGCAAGCCGAGGATCGAGCTGTGCAGGCTTGCGAGCGGAGAGGCACGCGGTGTGTCGTGCGCGAATGGGTGTGCACCTGACGCGATGCTCGAAGAAACGGGTTGGGTCGCCTGCGATAAAACCATTTCGACCCTGCCACGCTCGACGCAGTCGGTCGCATGGGCGGACGGGGCTACGCGACGACGCGCGACTTGYGACGCTGCGCGGCGAACTCGGCACGATCCTCGCTTAGACCGGGCGGCAAGCCCTTGGCGGGCTTACAAAAACGAACACTCCCGAAGCCGGCTCGCGGGAGTGTCTGCATCGGTGGTTGCGAGGGCCTGAAACCACCGATAGTGGGCGACTCGTTTCTTATCCGAGATGCGCCAACAACCGACATTGGCTCCTTGACGGAAAGCAGACCTTCGGAGGCGGGAACGCTGGCGGCGCGGATGAAGGGGCGCCTCCAGGGGTAATCTCCTGTGACAGCCCATTGGCGCAGCGCTTATCGGCAGAGGATACGAGCCAAGCAACAAGCCCCTAATTGACGATCCAAAACGTTTCGGATTAGCGTTTGGAGATGTCGCTCTCAAAGCTCGCAACCTCGTTGGGCCTCTCCGTCACAACCGTCTCGCGGGCGCTCGGCGGCTATAGCGACGTCGCCGAGACGACGCGCAGGCGGGTGATCGAAGAGGCCGGGCGGATCGGCTATCGTCCGAATGCGGTGGCGCGGCGGTTGCGCGGCGGCCGCAGCGATGCGGTCGGCATCGTCCTGCCCACCGGCCCCGGCCAGCTGGGCGAGCCCTTCTTCCTGAGGCTGATCGCCGCGATCGGTCCGCAGCTGGCGCAGGCCGGGCTCGATCTCATCGTGTCCAGCGCCCGCGGCGGGCCGGAGGAGCTGGTGCTCTACAGGCAATTCGTCGAGAACCGGCGGGTCGATGCGATGATCGTGGCGCGCACGCGGCTCGACGACGAGCGTGTGAAATATCTCAAGGCGTCGGGCCTGCCCTTCGTCACCCATGGCCGCACGCGTGCGGGCGGGCATGCCAGCGTCGATATCGACGGCGCCAAGGCCTTCGAGGAGGCGACGCAGCGCCTCCTAACCTTCGGGCATCGCCGGATTGGCTTCATCGGAGCGCCGCTCGAATACGGCTTCGGCTTCTTCCGTGAGGCCGGCTGGCGCGAAGCCCTGGCGCGAGCCGGCGCGGCGCCCGGCCCCTCTCGCTTCGCCGAGCCGAGCGAGGAAAACGGCCACCGGCTGGCACATGATCTGCTGGCAGCCGCCGAGCGGCCGACCGCCCTGCTCTGCGCCACCGACCGCCTCGCGATCGGCGCCTTGCATGCGCTCGGCGACCTCGGCCTGCGCGCTGGCCATGACGTCTCGATCATCGGCTACGACAACTCGCCGATCGCGGACTACGTGGCAACGCCGCTGACCAGCTTCGACCCCGATATCGAAGGCGCCGCCGCGCGCATGCTCGACATGCTGCTGGCCCAGCTCGCCGGCCGCGACGGCACGGCGATGACCGAGCTGCGCAGCGCCACCCTCGTTCCCCGCCGGTCCGATGGACCGGTTCCCACCGATAGCGGCCGCCTCAAGAGCCGCAGCATCTCCAGGGAGGAGACATCCGATGACGCAAGGCCCTACGACCCGGCTTAGGCGGACCGCTGCCATCGCCGCCCTGACCTTCGCCTGTCTTGCCAAACCCGCGGCCGCAGAGGTCGTCTTCCTCTCGACGCAGCTGAGGCCGATCGAGGCCGCCCAGAAGATGCGCTCCGAGATCCTCAAGGACTTTCCCGGCGGCGCCGATTTCGTCACCGAACAACCACCGCAACTCGGCGTCCATATCCGGGCCGAGCAGCAGGCCGGCAAGCCGGTTTCCAGCCTGATCGGTGCGCTCCACGGCGAGCTGCAGCCGCTGGCGGCAGATTCGCTCGTGCCGCTCGACGACGTGCTCGCCAAGCTGAAGGATCGTGGGCTCAACCCCGGCATGGTCGAGGCCGGCAAGCTCGGCACCGGCAAGCAGATGTTCATCCCCTGGATGCAGGCGACCTATATCATGGTCGCCAATAAGCAGGCTTTACCCTTCCTGCCCGAAGGTGCGGACATCAATGCGCTGACCTATGACCAGCTCGCTCAGTGGGGCGCGAATATCCAGGCCAAGACCGGCAAGCGCGTGCTCGGCTTCCCGGCCGGGCCGACTGGGCTGATGCACCGCTTCTTCGAGGGTTATCTCTATCCGTCCTATACCGGCGGGGTGGTGACGACCTTCAAGTCGCCGGAGGCGGTGGCGATGTGGACGAAATTCCGCGAGCTGTGGAAGACCGTCAATCCGAACTCGACCAATTACGGCTTCATGCAGGAGCCGCTTCTGTCCGGCGACGTCTGGGTCGCCTTCGACCATGTGGCAAGGCTGATCGACGCGCTCTCCCGCAAGCCAGACGACTTCGTCGCCTTCCCGGCCCCGTCCGGGCCGAAGGGGCTGGGCTATATGCCGGTCGTCGCCGGCCTCGCCATCGCCAAGGGCGCACCGCAGGCCGAGCAGGCCAAGCAATTGATCGAATACCTCACACGTCCCGACATCCAGGTGAAAACGGCGAAGGCAGTGGCCTTCTTTCCCGTCGCCAAGGTCGGTCTGCCGACCGATATCGATCCTGGCCTGAAGCTCGAGATCGATGCGGTGCAGAAGATGACGAGCGCACCGAACGCCGTGGTCAGCCTGCTGCCGGTCGGGCTCGACCAGCGCGGCGGCGAGTTCGACAAGGTCTATCTCGACACCTTCCAGCGCATCGTCCTGCGCGGCGAAGATCCGAAGGCTGCGCTCGAACGGCAGGGCGAGGCGCTGAAGCGCATCATCACCGAGACGAAGGCCGYCTGCTGGCTGCCCGACAAGCCGAGCGACGGCCCCTGCCCGATCCAGTGAGCCGGTCGGCGACGATGCGCGAGCCCAAGCTCCTGCCCTATCTGCTGATCGCGCCCTCGGCGCTCTTCCTCACGGGGCTGTTCCTGATCCCGCTGGTACAGACCGCCGTGCTGGCCTTCCAGGACGGTGGAGCGTGGAGCTTCGGCAATATCTCGCGCATGGCCAGCGACCTCAATTTCGAGGATGCGCTGGGAAACACCTTCAAAGTTGTGCTGCTCGCCGTGCCGCTCCAATTGGCGCTCGCGCTCGGCATGACGATGATGCTGCGCAAGATCCGGCGCGGGCGCGACCTCCTCGTCTGGGTCTGGTCGATCCCTCTCGGTATCTCCGATCTTGCGGCCGGCCTCGTCTGGCTCGCCATCCTGAACGACCAGGGCTGGCTCAATTCGGTGCTCTTCAAGCTCGGGCTGATCGCTCAGCCGCAAGCCTGGCTGACCTATGAGACGCCCGCCGCGCTGCTGGCTGCGATCGTGGTCGCCGAGATCTGGCGGGCGACGGCGATCGTCTTCGTGATCCTGCTCGCTGGCGTCCAGCTCCTGCCCAAGGAATACGAGGAGGCGGCCGAGGTCTTCGGCGCGACGCCCTGGCAGCGCTTCGTCCGCATCACCCTGCCGCTGCTCAAGCCCTCCATCCAGACGGCGCTGATCCTGCGCACCGTGCTCGCCTTCGAGATGTTCGCGATGGCGCTGGCTCTTGGAGGTCGCAACTTCCCCGTCCTCGTCAGCGAGGCCTTCAACGCCCAATATTTCAGCCAGGATTACGGCGTGGCGGCAGCCTATGCCGTGCTGGTCATGGCGATCTCGATCGCGGCGACGCTGCTCTACCTCGTCGCCCTGCGCACGCCCACGGAGCAGCGGGCATGACCGGCGCCACTCGCTCCGACCGCGCCATGCTCTGGGCCGGCGTCGCCGTGCTCTGCGTCTGGACACTCCTGCCGATCTATCTGCTCGCGCTAGGCGCGTTGGGCGGCCGCGAGATCGTGTCGCAATGGCCCAAGCCGTTCACGCCCTTCGGCGCCTCCTTCGAGGCGCTCAGGAGCTTCCTTGCCATCGAGGGCGTCTGGCGGGCGACCTGGGTCAGCATCAAGGCGGCCGCCATGACCATGGTGATGGCGCTCGCGCTCGGAGTGCCCGCCGGCTACGCGCTGGCGCGATTCCGCTTCCGGGGCGCGGGTGCCTATCGCGTGCTGATTCTGATGACGCGCGCCTTCCCGGTCGCGATCCTGGCGCTGCCGCTCACCGTCTCCTTCATCAGGCTCGGCGTCTATGACACGCCCTTCGGCGTCGCGCTGGTCCATGCCGTGCTGGCGACGCCGTTCGCCACGCTGGTCTGCGCCAGCCTGTTCATGGGCATCCCCAAGGAGCTCGAGGAGGCTGCCTGGGTGTTCGGCTGCTCGCGGTTCACCGGCTTCGTCCGCGTGGTGCTGCCGCTGGCTCTGCCGGGGATCGCGGCCGCCTCGATCTTCGCCTTCGTGCTGTCCTGGAACGAGGTCTTCGCGGCCTCGGTGCTGACGGTGAGGCAGCGCACGCTCACCGCCTATCTCCTGTCGGTGCTGTCTGAATCGCCGCTGCATCTGCAATTCGCCGGAGGGCTCGTGCTGATCGTGCCCTCCGTTCTCTTCATCTTCCTCGTCCGGCGTCGCCTCTTCGCGATGTGGGGCATCAGCAACCGGTAGGCGCCATGGCGACCATCACCATCGAACGAGTCGCCAAGCGGTTCGGCGAGGTCACGGCTCTCGCGGAACTCGACCTCTCGGTCGCCGATGGGGAATGCCTCGCGCTGCTCGGCCCCTCGGGCTGCGGCAAGACGACCTTGCTGCGGATCATCGCCGGGCTCGAAAGCCAGACGAGCGGGCGCGTCCTGATCGGCGGGCGGGACGTCTCCGCTCTGCCGCCGCGCAAGCGCGGCCTCGCCATGGTCTTCCAGAATTACGCCGTCTTCCCGCATCTGACCGTCTACGAGAACGTCGCCTTCGGGCTGCGCATGGCCAAGGCCGACAAGACCCGCATCGCGCGCCAGGTTGAGAAGACTGCGGCGCTGCTTCATATCGAGCCGCTGCTGCAGCGTCATCCGGCGCAGCTCTCCGGCGGCCAGCGCCAGCGGGTCGCGGTGGCGCGCGCACTGGCTGTCGAGCCGGCGGTGCTGCTCATGGACGAGCCGCTCTCCAATCTCGACGCGCTGCTCAGGCTCGAGATGCGGGCCGAACTCAAGGCCGTCCTGAGCGGAGCGGGCACCACCACCATCTACGTCACCCATGACCAGACCGAGGCGATGGGGCTGGCGGACCGCATCGCGGTGATGCATGGCGGGCGCATCGAACAGATCGGCACGCCATCCGCCATCTACGACCACCCTGCCACGCGCTTCGTCGGCGGCTTCGTCGGCAGCCCGCCGATGAACTTTCTGGAACTGCCGGTGCGAGACGGCCATGCCGATCTCGGCGGGCTCGCCCTGCCAGTGCCGCAGGGCGCCGGTGACAGGGTCCTGCTCGGACTGCGCGCGGAGGATGTCGCGCTCGCCGCAGCCGATCAGGATGCTTTCCCGTTCATCCTCAAGGTCGCGGAACTGCTCGGCCCTCAGATCCTCCTGACGGGGACGGCGGCCGGCAGCCAGCCGATGCGCGTCGTGCTGTCGGCCGCCGGCCCGCTGCCGCCCCTGGTCCCCGGCAGCGAAATCGCGCTCAAGCCCGATCGCACCCGGCTGAGCTGGATGAACGCAGCTGGGCATGCATTGGAGACCCGCTCATGAGCCGCATCGAGGCCGCCCGCGCCATCCTCGCCGCCAATGATCGCGGCGGCTATACGGTCCCGACGAACCGTCTCTATCCCTTCCAGTGGAACTGGGATTCCGCCTTCGTCGCGATGGGATGGGCGACCTTCGACTTTGACCGGGCCTGGCGCGAGATCGAAAGATTGCTGGAGGGGCAATGGGAGGACGGGCTGGTGCCGCAAATCGTCTTCCACGCCCCGTCCGAGGATTATTTCCCCGGTCCCGCCGTCTGGGGCATCGCCCGCACCCCGCCGACATCCGGTATCCCGCAGCCGCCCGTCTTGGCGACCGCGGCCCGCTTCGTGCTGGAGCGGCACGGAGAAGACGGCATTGCGAGGGCGCGCGCCATCTATCCAAAGCTCGTCGCGAACCATCTCTGGTGGCAGCGCGCGCGCGATCCGGACGACACCGGGCTGGTCGCCACCCTGCATCCCTGGGAAACCGGCATGGACAACAGCCCGGCCTGGGACGCCGCGCTCGAACGCGTCCCGACCGAGACGCAAACCGAGATCCGGCGCCGCGACACCGGCCATGTCGATGCCGCCTTCCGCCCGCGGGGCGTCGAGTATCAGCGCTTCATCCATCTGGTCGATCTGTTCCGCGGGACCGGGTGGGACGCCGTACGCATGCTCCAGCTCTCCCCTTTCAAGGTCGCGGATGTCGGCACCAATGCGATCCTGCTGCGGGCGGAACGGGACCTCCTGGCTCTGGCCGAGCGTTTCGGCACAGCAGAGGAACGCGACACGATCGCCTCGCGGATCGCGCGCAAGGAAACCGTGATCGCGGGGCTATGGGACGAGCCGCTCGGGCACTACCTCACGCGCGATCTGATCGGCGGGGGCCTGATTCCGGTCCGGACCTCAGCAGGGTTCCTGCCGCTCTTCGCCGGGCTGCACGACCACGCTGCCGCCCTTGCCGAAAGGATAGACGCCTGGCGGCGGCGGGGCATCGGCCTCGTTCCCTCGACCGATCCCGACGCGGCAAGCTTCGAGCCGCAGCGCTATTGGCGCGGGCCGGTCTGGGCCGTGGTCAACTGGATGATCGCGCGCGGCCTGCGCGAGGCCGGCCTCGACGCGACGGCCGATTCCGTAGCCTCCGAGACCCGCAGGCTGATCGGGGACGCCGGCTTCAGCGAGTATTTCAATCCGATCGACAGCGCCGGGATCGGCGGCGGGACCTTCTCCTGGACAGCGGCGATCGACCTGCTGCTCGGCGAGGAGGCACAGAGATGAGTGCCCTCACGCTCGGCGGCATCGACTGCGATCTGCATCCGGCGGTGCCGGGCATCGCCGCGCTCATCCCCTATCTCGACCCGCAATGGGCGGATGCGGTGGCGCAGCGTGGCGTCCATGATCTCGAGCCGACGAGCTACCCCTTGCGCGCGCCGCTGACATCGCGGCCGGACTGGCGCATCGCCGGCGCCAAGGCGGGCTCCAGCCGCGAGCAGCTCTGCGCCCAGGCCCTCGACGGCTTCGGCAGCCGCACCGGCATCTTGAACTGCCTCTACGCGGTCACGACCCTGTTCAGCGAGGACATGGCGGCGGCGTTCGCACGGGCGCTCAACGACTGGCTGGCCACGGAATGGCTGGACAAGGACGTGCGGCTGCGCGCCTCGATCGTCGTGCCGATCCAGAGCCCGGAACTCGCCGCCGCCGAGATCGAGCGGCGCGCTGCCGACCGCCGCTTCGTGCAGGTGCTCCTGCCTTGTCTCGCCGACCAGCCGCTCGGCCGGCGCAGCCTGTGGCCGATCTACGAGGCGGCGGCGCGCCATGGCTTGCCCGTCGGCATCCATGCCGGCTCGACCTATCGCCATCCGGTGACTCCGGTGGGATGGCCCTCCTATTTCACGGAGGATTACGTCAACCAGGCACAGGGCTTCCAGACCCAATTGACGAGCCTCGTCTGTGAGGGCGTGTTCAGCAAGTTCCCCTCGCTCAAGGTCGTGCTGATCGAGTCCGGCTTCACCTGGCTGCCGGCCTATCTCTGGCGCCTGCACAAATACTGGCGCGGCCTGCGCATGGAGATCCCCTGGGTCGACCGGCCGCCGCCGGAGATCATCCGCGAGCAGGTTCGCTTCACCTTGCAGCCGGTCGACGCGCCGGTGGAGGGCGACGCCCTCCTGCGCATCCTCGACCAGGCCGGATCGGACGAGCTTCTTCTGTTCTCGACCGACTATCCGCATTGGCAGTTCGACCGGCAGGACGCGCTGCCGCCGCTTTTGCCCGATAGCCTCAAGACCAAGATCCTGATCGACAATCCGCTCGCGACCTATCCCCGTCTCAAGGAGGATTTCRCATGAACATGGAGCTGCCCGCCCGGCCGAAACCGGAAAGCACCATCGTCAGGCCGATCATCGCCGATTGCGACATCCATCCTTGTCTGGCCAAACCCGCCGACATCCTGCCCTATCTGCCCAAGCGCTGGCAGGAGCACGCCATGACCTATGGCATGCTGCCGCGCCACGGCTATCAGAGCGGGCCCGCCTATCCCAAGGGCCAGCCGGATGCCGCGCGCCTCGATTCCTGGCCGCCTGACGGCCGCCCCGGCTCCGACCTCTCCTTCATGCAGGCGCAGCATCTCGACGCCAACAAGGTCGAGCTCGGCATCATGACGGTGATCGCGCCGGCGGCCGGCGCGGCCCAGAACCTCGACTATTCCGCCGCGCTCGCCCGTGCCCTGAACGAATGGCAGGTGGCCGAGTGGACGAGCAAGGATTCAAGGCTGAAGGCTTCGATCGTCGTGCCCTATGAGGACGGCGCTGCTGCGGCAGCCGAGATCGATCACTGGGCCGGGCACGAGGCCTTCGTGCAGGTGCTGCTGCTCAGCCGCACCGCCGAGCCGCTCGGCCAGCGCCGCTACTGGCCGATCTACGAGGCCGCCCAGCGCGCGAAACTGCCGATCGGCGTGCATGCCTTCGGCTATGGCGGCTATCCCGTCACCGCCGGAGGGTGGCCGTCCTACTACATCGAGGAGATGGTCGGGCATGCGCAGTGCTGCCAGGCGCTGCTGACCTCGATGGTGATCGAGGGCGTGTTCGAGCGCTATCCCGGCACGCGGATGGTGCTGATCGAGGCCGGTCTCGCCTGGCTGCCCTCGCTTGGCTGGCGGCTCGACAAGCATTGGTCCCGCCTGCGCAGCGAGACCCCCCATCTCAAGCGGCCTCCGAGCGACTACATCCGCGACCATGTCTGGATGACGACGCAGCCGATGGAGGAACCGGAGAAGCGCAAACATTTTCACGACATCGTCGAATGGATCGGCATCGATCGTCTGCTCTTCGCCACCGACTATCCGCATTGGGATTTCGACGACCCGCTCTGGGCCGTGCCGGTCAAGCTCGACGATGCTGCCCGGCAAGCGCTCTTCCTCGACAATGCCAAGGCGCTCTACGGACGGGGCTGAAATGGCCAAATACGTCATCGGCCCTGCCGCGGACCTGCCGCCCGGCCAGCGTCTCGTCACCGAGGTTGCTGGCCGCAAGGTCGTGATCTTCAATCTGGGCGGCGAGTTCTTCGGCCTTTTCAATCGCTGCCCGCATCAAGGGGGAGACCTTTGCATGGGCCGCACCACCGGGCTGGTCGAGGCGGGGGTGGAGCCGGGGCAGTACAGCTACAGCAGGCGCGGCGAGATCCTGCGCTGCCCCTGGCATGGCTGGGAGTTCGATATCCGCACGGGCAAATCGCGCGCTGAGCCTGACAGGATCCGTGCCAAACGCTACGAGGTCGAGGTCCGGCCCGGCAAGGATCTTTTCGATGGCCCTTATCAGGCCGAGACCGTGCCAGTCTTCATCGAAAAAGACTATCTCATCGTCGAAGCATGACTCATTCGCAGAGCTGAAGCTGCAGCAAGCGTCCTGGCAAAGATCTGGCAAAGACCATCATGCTCTAAAAGTGCGCCTCAAGCTGACTCATCCCTCCATGAAGCGCCAAAAGCCGACCTTGGGTCTCGCGCCGATAGCCGACGTTCGAACGTTGCGATGCTTACCCCCATCGTAGCGCGGCCGTATGGACCGGCGCGTCCCAGAGTTGGATCAGGCTGTCGTCCAGCGCCGTCACGGTCAGCGAACAACCCGCCATGTCCAGAGAGGTGACGTAAGACCCAACCAGCCCACGTGCGATGGCGAGACCGCGCCCCGCCAAGACGCGCCTTGCAGCATTGGCCATCAGATAGAGCTCCATGGCGGGCGTCCCGCCGAAGCCATTGACGAGCAGCAGGCAGGGCGCGCCGCYCTTCAGCGAGAGATCGTCGAGGATCGCGCCCATCATYTCGTCGGCGATAGCGTCCGCCGTTGCCAGCTTCATGCGCCGCCGGCCCGGCTCGCCATGGATGCCGACGCCCATCTCCATCTCATCCTCGGCGAGCGTGAAGGTCGGCTTGCCGGCTGCAGGCACGGTGCAGGATGTGAGGGCCACGCCCATCGACCGGGTGCGCCGGTTGACCTCCTCGCCGAGGGACTTCAGCGCGTCGAGGTCGCGGCCCTGCTCGGCGGCGGCGCCGACCATCTTCTCGACAATCAGCGTGCCTGCGACGCCACGCCGACCGGTGGACCAGGTCGAGGCCGGGACCGCGACATCGTCGTCGGTGACGACGGTCGCGACCGGGGTCTGGGCCATCTCGGCCGCCATCTCGAAATTCATCACGTCGCCTTCATAGTTCTTGACGATGAAGAGCGAGCCCGCCGCCGTACCGACGGCGTCCACCGCCGCCAGCATCTGGTCCGGCGTCGGCGAGGTGAAGACCTGCCCCGGACAGGCGGCATCGAGCATGCCGGTCCCGACGAAGCCGGCATGCAGGGGTTCGTGGCCAGAGCCTCCACCCGAAATCAGCGCAACCTTGCCAGGCTTCAGCACCTTGCGCCGAACAAACTTCTCCTCTTCGCCGAGCATGAGGATATCGCCATGGATGGCGGCGAGTCCCTGGAGGCTCTCCGACAGAATGCCGTCGACCGCGTTGATCAGCTTCTTCATCGGCTCCCCCCCTGCCCGTCGGCGTCTTCGTCGTCGGCGGCCGGGATCAGCGACACCAGGCCGCGCGCGACCCCCAGCACGATATGGTCGGCCCGGGCATTCAAGTCGGCGCTGCCGAAATCCGGCAGCTCGACGACCAGCCGGCGCATCGGCCGCCCGGCATCGACCACCTCCAGGCGCCCCGGATGCGCAGCGCGATAGGCGTTCAGGAAGGCCTGCCGCTCCGGCGGCGCGAAATGCCAGACATGGAAGATCGTCTCCAGATGCTGCACCGGCACCGGCGTGGCATAGGCGGGGCTGATGATCTGCGAAATGAAGCTGCGGTTCTTGCCAATGGCTTCCGCCAGCCGCTGTCGGGTGCCGGAGGGGCGGTTCTCGATGACCGCGCGCAGGATCGCCTTGTACGCGGCCAATGGCGAAGAGTCGGCCGGGAGGGTTTCGGGGCCGGTCATGCGTCCGTCCCTGGCTCCGAGAGATCGACCTCACGGATCGCTTCCTTCGCCATCGCCAACAGCCCGGGAGAGACCGATACGGCCCGGACGCCGGCCCGCAGCAATGCGGCGATGGCACGCGGATCGCCCCCCGCATCGCCGCAGAGACTGACCTCTCGACCAAGCTCGGCACCATGGCGCGCGACATGGGCTATCATGGCGAGCACGCCGGGATGCAGGACATCGGCATAGGCCGCGACCTCCGATCCATCGCGCGCGGCGGCGGTCGCGTATTGCGTCAGATCGTTGGAGCCGATCGAGAAAAAGGCGGCGTCGAAGCTCGCGACCGCCATGGCGGCGGCCGGAACCTCGACCATGATGCCGAGCGCAGGCGCTGCATGCGGCAATCCTTCCGCCGCGAGTTCCGCCAGAACGCTGTCCAGCAGCACTCGCGCTTGTTCCAGTTCCAGCGCTGCGGTGACCATGGGCAGCATGACCTTGAGCGGGCCCAGGCTCGCCGCCCGGGCCAACGCCCGCAACTGGACGCGAAAGACCTCGGGATGGCGCAGGGACAACCTGATGCCACGCAGGCCAAGAAAGGGATTGGTCTCGCCATCGATCGTGTAGCCGGCGATGGGCTTGTCTCCGCCGGCATCCAGCGTGCGGATCGTCACCGGCCGGCCGCCAGCCCAGTGCAGCAACGCGGCATAGGCCTCGAACTGGCGCGCTTCATCCTGCAAGGCCTGCTCGACCAGGAACTCCGTGCGGGTCAGGCCGATGCCGTCGCAAGCCTCTGCCGGGAAGCCGACGAGATCGGCCATCCCCGCGACATTGACCATCACGGCGATCGGGGTCCCGTCGCGGGTCAGCGCAGGCTCACGCTTGCGGGTTTCCGCCTTGCTCCGCAGGTGGCCGAGCTCGTCTGCCCGCCGTCGCGCCTCGTCGATGCTCGCGCGCGACGGKCCSGTCAGRACGAGRCCYGCCATGCCATCGACGACGACCGTGCCGGAGACCGCCTCCCAGTCGGAGCCGATGCCGACGACCATCGGCACGCCACGCCCGCGCGCCAGCATGGCGACATGGCTGGTCGGGCTGCCGGCCCCGAGCACGATGCCGCCGCCTTGCGACCAATCGATGCCGAGGAAGGCGGAGGGCGGCAGATCCTGCGCCAGGATGACGGCGCCGGGCGGCGCATTCGTCAGTTCGGGCAAGCCGAAAAGCTGGCGCAGAACCCGGTCCCGGATGTCAGACAGATCTGCGGCGCGGGCGCGGAAATAGGCGTCGTCAGACGCCTCATACCCCGCGATCTCCACCGCCAGCGCCTGTCGCCAGGCCGCGTCAGCCGGCACGCCGCGCTCGATTGCCGCATAGGCGCCCTCGGTCAAGGCGTCGTCTTCGAGCAGTGCCACCTGAAAGCCCACGATATCGGCAGCCTCGCCGTGAAGACTGGCCGCCAAGGCCGTGACGGCCCGAAGGGAAGCGGCAACGGCGTCCGCCAGAGCCTGTCGCTCACTTGAGACTGGGCCCTTCTCGCGCCGCATCTCGCCGACGGCGCGAAAGGCCACCGCCGGGCCGAAGGCGAGCCCGGTCGATGCGGCGAGGCCGGAAAGGCGGCGTTCCATCACGCCTCACTCCTCATCGAACTTGCGTGCGACGATATCGACGAGCGCAGCGAGCGCAGCCGGAGCATCTTCGCCGCTGGCCTTGAAATGCAGCATTTCGCCCTGGGCCGCCTTGACGCGCATGATCTTCACCGGGCTCTTGGCATCCGTCCAYGGGCCGGCCGCGCTAGTGGCGACCTCGATACGGGAGCCGAAGCGCTTGGCGATCTGGGTAAGCTTCACCGAAGGCCTGGCATGAAGCCCGATCTTGTTGGTGAGCAGGGCGCTGGCCGTCACCTCCTGCATCCTTGCATTCCTCTCACTACCTTTGGCCGACATGTCATTCATGCCGACATGAGTTCCTCGGCCGTCGCCTGCACGACGGCCAGCGGCGAGCCGCCGGACGCTTCGGTCGCGGCCATCACGGCGCCTTCCACAATSGGTGCATTACAGATGACGATGCGCTCGCGCCGTTCCTCCGGCATCATTTCCACCGCCATCTCGCTATTGGTCTCGGCCCCGCCGAGATCGACCAGGATGGCGACGCCCGCTTCCGACCATGCCTCGTCGATCGCCGCCATGATGGCGGCGACATCGGTGCCCAGGCCGCCTGCGGCATTGCCCCCGGCCGCGGCCAGCAGGACATTGTCGCCGACCATCTGGCGAACCATGTCGGCGGCGCCTTCGGCGACCTTGGCCGAGTGCGACACGATGACGATGCCGACATTCTTGCTGGCTGTCATGCTTTCAGGCTCCGATGGCGTTGCAGATTGCGGTGGCGAGCAGGGCCGACGAGCGTGCCCCAGGATCCATATGGCCGATCGAACGTTCGCCGAGAAACGAGGCGCGTCCGCGAATGGCCTTGAGCGGCACCGTCGCCTCGGCCGCAGCCCTGGCGACTTCGGGAAGGCGCGTCGTGAGATCGGCGCCGCCATGGGCGAGTGCGGTCTGGAGCGGCGCCAACACGTCGAGCRTGGTCTTCTGGCCGAGATCGGACTTGCCTCGCGCCTTCACGGCCTCGATCGCTGCGGCCAGCGCCCGCGCCACATCTGTAATCGTCGGCTCTGRCGGCAGCTCCTTRCCGAGCGYCATGAAYAGYGTGCCGTAGAGMGGCCCYGAGGCGCCGCCGACYTTCATCACCAATGTCGTGCCGATRGCCTTCAGGGCGTCGGGCAAGGGCTTTGCCGTGATCGGATCCATGTCCGCCAGCACCGCCTCGAAACCACGCTTCATGTTCAGGCCGTGGTCGCCGTCGCCAATGGCCTGGTCGAGCGCCGTCAATTCATCGGCATGGGCCACGATTGCCCCGGCCATGGCCTCGATCAGCTTCTTCTTCAACGCGCCGTCCATGGTTCACCTCACCCGCTGGCCGGCGGCGTCGAAGAACAGCGGCTTGAGCAGGCTCACGCTCACCTCGTCGCTGACATCCAGGCCTTCATCCGGGTCGACCAAGCTGACGATCTGCTGCTGGTTCACGGCGATATGCAGGTGGTTCTGATCGCCGAGCCGTTCGATCCAGTTGACCTTGCCCGTCACCGCACCGTTCCTGGCCTTGGCGATGGCGAGATGTTCGGTGCGCACGCCAATCGTGGTCGTGTTAGCCGGCGCCTCCAGATCGGGGAAGAGCGCGCGCGGCAACAGGTTGATGCCGGGGCTGCCGAGGCGGGTGGCGACATAGATGTCGGTCGGGTCCTCATAGATGCTGCGCGGCGTTCCGATCTGCACCAGGCGGCCGTGGTTGATCACGCCGATGCGCGAGGCCAGCGTCATGGCTTCGGTTTGATCATGCGTGACGTAGAGGATGGTCGCACCGAGATCCTGCTGGATATGCTTCAGCTCGATGCGCAATTCCGCGCGCAGCTTGGCATCGAGCGAGGAGAGCGGCTCATCCATCAGATAGATCGACGGGCTGCGCACCAGGGCGCGGCCGATCGCGACGCGCTGCATCTGGCCGCCGGAGAGCTGCGTCGCGCGGTTCTGCAGCTTGTCCTCGATCTTGAGGAGCTTTGCGACATGGCCGACCGCGCGCCGGATCTCGTCCTCGGGCGTGCGCCGTGTCGGCGACCGCAAGGGGAAGGCGAGATTGTCGAAGACGCTCAGATGCGGATAGAGCGAGTATTGTTGGAATACAAAGGCGACGTCGCGCGCCGCCGGCGGCAGCGCCGTGACATCGACGCCGCCGATGAAGATGCGGCCGTCATCGGGGGTCTCCAGCCCGGCAATGAGGCGCAAGGTTGTCGTCTTGCCCGCGCCCGTCGGCCCCAGCAGCACGACGAACTCGCCATCGGCGATGGTGAGCGACAGATCGCTCGCGGCCTGCACCGCACCGAACCGCTTCGAGACCTGCGTCAGCGTGACCTCAGCCATGGGTGCGCCTCGTCGTGCTGGCCTCATGCAAGGCGGAGCGGATCGCCTTTCCCGTCACCGCATCGAACAGCGATAGCCGCTCCGGCTTGAACGACAGGCTGACGCGGTCGCCGGCGGCCACCGGCAGATAGGCAGGCAAGCGCGCCTTGAGCTTGCCGCGCGGGGTGGCGACCGTCACGATCTGGTTCGTGCCGAGATATTCGGTGCCAAAAATCTCGCCCGGAAGGGCGCTGCCCTGCCGGCCGGGATCGCCGATGACGATCTGCTCGGGCCGCACCCCAAGCGCCAGCGGTCCGGGCGCGTGGCTCTCGCGCAGTTCCGGCAGGGTCACGCAGGCGGCATCGATGCTGACCGAGGTCGAGCCCGCAATGGCCGCGCCGTCGAAACGGATGAAATTCATCGCGGGCGAGCCGATGAAATCCCCGACGAACATCGAATTCGGGCGGTCATAGATCTCCTGCGGCGAGCCGAGTTGCTCGATCACGCCATCGTTCATCACCGCGATCTTGTCGGCCATCGACATCGCTTCGAGCTGGTCATGGGTGACATAGACCGTCGTCGCCTTCAGCCGATCGTGCAGGGCGCGCAGTTCGCCGCACATCAGATGGCGGAACTCGGCGTCAAGCGCGCCCAGCGGCTCGTCCATCATGAAGGCCTTCGGTTCGCGCACGATGGCGCGTCCGAGTGCGACCCGCTGTCGGTCGCCGCCGGAAAGACCGGAGACCGATTTGTCGAGCAGATGCTCGATGCGCAGCACGCGCGCCGCTTCCTCGACGCGCCGTCTCGTCTCGTCCCTGGACACCCCCATCGAGACCAAGGGAAAGCTGATGTTCTTGCGCACGTTCATATGCGGGTAGAGCGCAAAGAGCTGGAACACCATGGCGATGTCGCGTTCGCGCGCCCGCTTGAAGGTGACATCCTCACCATCGAGCCGGATGCTGCCGGAGGATGGCAGCTCCAGCCCCGCAACCATCCGCAACGTCGTCGTCTTGCCGCAGCCGGAGGGACCCAGCAGGCAGAAGAAATCGCCGTTCTCGACCGTGAAACTGGTATCGCGCACCGCCATGAAGGCGCCGAACCGTTTCACCAGATTATCGACCCGGATCTCGGCCATGGCTCACTCCGGGAATTTGGTGACGAAGGTGAACATGACGACGCCGATCAGGGTCGTGACGAAGGAATGGCCGTAGAGCGTCAGCGAGAAGGGCTGCAGCAGCATCAGCACGCCGGCCGAGATCAGCAATGTTGCCAGTGTCTCCATCGGTCCGCGTCGCAGCGCCTTCGGCCAGCGCGATGCGGCCGCGCCTTGCGGCTCACGGGGATGGCTCGGATGCCGGTTCACTTGCAGGTTCATTTGCGCACCGCCCCGAAGGTGATGCCGCGCAGGAGGTGCTTGCGCAGCAGCACGGTGAAAACCAGGATCGGGATCAGGAACAGCGTCGTTCCGGCCGCGACCGCCGGCCAATCCTGCCCGCCCTCGCCGATGATGATCGGGATGAAGGGTGGCGCGGTCTGCGCCGTGCCCGAGGTGAGCAGCACGGCGAAGGCATATTCGTTCCAGGCGAAGATCAGGCAGAAGATCGCGGTCGCGACGATGCCGGTCGTGGCCTGCGGCAGCACGACCTTGCGGAAGGCCTGCAGCCGCGTGTAGCCGTCGATCATCGCCGCCTCCTCGTATTCGCGGGGGATCTCGTCGATGAAGCCCTTGAGCAGCCAGACGGCCAGCGAGACGTTGACCGAAGTGTAGAGCAGGATCATGCCGAGCCGCGTGTCGGAGAGGCCGAGCTCGCGATACATCAGGAAGATCGGGATCGCGACGGCGATCGGCGGCATCATCCGTGTCGAGAGGATGAAGAACAGCAAGTCGTCCTTCAGCGGCACCTTGAAGCGCGAGAAGGCATAGGCGGCGCAGGTGCCCAGCCCCACCGAGAGCAGCGTCGAGCCGAATGCGATGATCAGAGAATTGACGAAGCGCGGCACATAATTCGACGGGCCGACGACCACCATGCTGCGCGAGCGTGCGATCTCTTCGCAGGCGGAATTCGCAGGCGGGAGCGAGGCGAGATAATCCGCCGTCTGGCGCGAGCGCGTGTTGAACAGGTTGCAATAGCCTTCGATCGAAGGCTCGAAATGCACGAACGGCACGACCTTGGGCGGGTAGGAGATCGAGTCCGGCGGCGTCTTGATGCTGGTCAGGCCGATCCAGAGCAGCGGCACGATGGCCACCAGCGCGTAGAGAACGACGATGGTGCCGGCCAGCAGCTTGACGCGTCCGCTCGGCGCGACGACGGAATGAGCCGTGGAAAGAGCGCCGCTCATCGTGCCTTCACCTTGTTCAGCGCCTTCACATAGATGTTCGCCAGCCCGAACACGGCGACGAACAGGATRATYGCGAAGGCGGAGGAATAGCCGGTGCGCCAGGCCTCGAAGGCGGCRCGCTTCAGCGTGATCGAGGCGAGTTCRGTGGTCGAGCCCGGGCCGCCCGAGGTCAGGAGGTTGACCATGTCGAACATCTTGAAGTTCTCGATGCCGCGGAAGAGCACGGCCAGCATGATGAAGGGCAGGCACATCGGCAGCGTGATCGAGATGAATTGCCGCCGGTTGCTGGCTCGGTCGACCTCGGCTGCCTCGTAGATGTAGTCCGGGATCGAGCGCAGGCCGGCCAAGCAGATCAGCATCACATAGGGCGTCCACATCCAGGTATCGACGATGATGATCGCCCAAGGGCTCAGCTTCACATCGCCGAGCATCTGGAAGGAGGACGGCGCAATACCGGAGAAGAACGAGACCACGTAATTGAACAGGCCGATCTGCGGCTGGTACAGGAAGGTCCAGAAATTTCCGACCACSGCCGGCGASAGCATCATCGGGATCAGGATCAGCGTGGTCCAGAAGCCGTGGCCGCGGAATTTCCGGTCGATCAGATAGGCCAGCGCGAAGCCGATCACGGTCTGCAGCAGGATCGTCCAGAACACGAAATGCGCCGTTGCCTGCATGCGCTGCCAGATTTCGGGGTCCGACAGGATGGTCTGGTAGTGATCGAGCCCGACATAGCGCAGCGGCGCATTGGGGCGGTTGGCGCGGTAATTCGTGAAGGAGAGCTGGATCGTCCAGATCAGCGGGAACAGGTTGATGGCGAGCAGCAGGATCATCGTCGGCGCGATGAACAGCCAGGCGATGGACCTGTCGGAGAGGCCCCGGACGCGCTTGGCGATCGGGGGATGGGGCGCGCGCATCGCTTTCGCGCTCCTGATGCCGGTGATGTCGCTCGCATTCATGACCTAGGCGCCCTTCGAAGGCAAAGTCGGGGCTGGCTGCGCCCGCCGGCGGGCGCAGCCTCTCGAAGCGGCAGCGGCGAGCGGCCGCTTCAGAACTTGCCGTCTTCCTTGAAGATCTTGGTCCAGTCCTGGATCAGCAGGTCGAGCGCCTGCTTGGCCGTGCCCTTATCCGCGACGACATAGTCGTGGACGCGGGCCTGTTCCGCCTGCAGCAACTGCGCGTAGGACGGCTCGGCCCAGAAATCGACGACCTGGCCCATGGCGACGAGGAAATCAGCCGCGAAGGGCGCGGATTTGGCGAAACCGGGATCGTTCAGCACGCCCTTGTGGCAGGTATAGCCGCCGAGCTCCCACCACTTCTTCTGCACGTCGAGCGAGGCGAACCATTTGACGTAGGCCAGCGCCTCGGCCCGGTTCGGCGAATAGGCGACGACCGAGAGGCCCTGCCCGCCGAGCTGCGAGCCCTTCTCCTTCTCAGGCGGATTGACGAAGAAGCCGATCCTGTCGCCGCCGACATTGGGATCCTTGTACAGGCCGGGAAAGAAGGCGAACCAGTTCATCTGCAGGGCCGCCTGTCCGGATTTGAAAGCGTCCAGGCCCTCTTGCATATAGGCGTTGGAGTAGCCCGGCGGGGTGCAGCATTTGTACAGGGACTTGTAGAACTCCAGGCCCTTCACGGCATCGTCGGAGTTGACGAAACCGGCCATGGCGTAGGGCTTCTTCGGGTCCTCATATTTGAAGCCGAAAGGATAGAGCGCGTTGGCGACGCCCATCGTGATGCCTTCCGAGCCACGCTCGGTGAAGATCGCCGCGCCATAGACCTTCTTGCCGTCGATGTCGCGGCCCTGGAAGAACTCGGCGATCTGCTTCAGCTCGGTCTGCGACTTCGGCGCGGCGAGCTCGCGGTTGTATTTGGCCTTGAATTCGGCCTGCAGCTCAGGTCTGGAGAACCAATCCTTGCGGTAGGTCCAGCCGAGCGCATCCCCCATGGCCGGCAGCGCCCAGTAGTTCGGCGTATTCTTCGGCCATTCGGCATAGCCGGTGACGGTCGCCGGCATGAAGTCGTCGATCTTGATCCCTTCCTTGGCGAAGAAATCGTTTAGTTTCACGTAATGATTGTTCTCGGCGGAGCCGCCGATCCACTGCGAGTCACCGATGATCAGGTCGCAGAGCTTGCCCTTGGAATTGAGCTCGTTGAGCATGCGGTCGGCGAAATTCGGCCAAGGCACGAACTCGAACTTCATTGCGATATTGGTCTTGGCGGTGAAGTCTTTGGAGAGCTCGACCAGCGCATTGGCCGGATCCCAGGCCGCCCAGCAGAGCGTCAGCGACTTGCCCTGGGCCTGAGCCTCCGTGGCAGCCAGCGCGGCGCTCCCGGCAATGGTCGCGGCMAGCATCCAKGTCCTGAWTWKTKTCAYGWACTTCCCTCCCTTGGCGTGCCGTCACCAGCCGTCATTGGGGTGACGGGYGAACCTGCGTGACCGCGAAGGGCACAGCCGGAAGAAGGGGCGCGGCCGACGCGGGGCGTTTCCTCACGCCGCCTCGGAACTAACCGTCCAAGTTCAGCGATTTGTTTAGTAGATCGCCAATCACTAAACATGTCAAGCGATGAAGATGGCCGACAACATGCTGCAATGCGGCGATTTTTTTGCCGCGATGCACAAGTTTAGTGAATTCCTGAGCCCCGTCGGGGTTGGGGCAGCGTGGCCCGTCATGTGCTTCATCAAGCGGAAGCAGGCTTGCCTGGCAGGTCCGCGAAGCGGTCGATCGAGCATGGGGAACTCGCGACGGGCCAGACAGCGCTTAAGACGTTGTCGCCAGTGGACCCGCCGACCTTCTGCCGAGGGCGGCGAGCCTCTACGCGTATAGCCCCTTCCCCAGGATTGAATTCGAATCCTTTGGGCGCGCCATTTCGGTCATACCTATACAGAACTGCGAATACTCGGCCGCCCAAGGAAGGATGCGCGGGAAGGGAGCGCTCCATAGCGCCGCTCTGCAACTATTTCCCAACGGGGCCGGATCGCGCCAGAAGCGGATGCTGGAGGCCTGCCTGGGAGCGGATGTTCGATTCGAACGTGCTTTTCGTCGTTCATGGAGAGACTCTCCAGACGCAGGAAAAGCCGAGATGTCAGGCGGAGGAACTCGCATTGGCTGGGGCCTCGGCACGGCGCCAGTTGCACCCGCCGTGATAACCGAACCAAGCATGCTTTAACGCAACAAATGTGGAGGCGCCGGGGTCGGCGCGCTCCACATCTTCAGCTGTCAGCGAATACTATCGAGTACTCACTTAGCCTCCGCTGATTGGGCAACGCAGGCCGCTTTTAGACAATAGAGGGTCGGGTCTCGAAACTCGATCGGATCATTGTCTACCATCAGACGTGCCATGCGCCCCGCACTTAGTCAATACAGAATCGAATTGACTCATGAATCATTCTCAATCGGATTGGTGGACAAATTCCATTATCTGAAAAACTGGCTTTGACCCGTCTCCGCCCCCAACTCGATCTGGATGATAGCTACCCCCAAGCCGCTCCCCGCAAACGGGATACGGATCCGGGACGTTGCGGCACGGCAAGCTGCGGGTCGTTGAAGATCGAGCAGCGATAACGATGCTGATCAAGCCGGTGCCGAAGAGGAATGCCGCCAGAAAAAAAGCCCCGGGTTTCCCCGGGGCTTCCGACTAGGACCGGAAAACCGATCAGAAGTCGCGCTGGATGCGCAGGCGGCCGGCGACCGAGTCTTCCGACTTGATGCCGAGGACCGCGCTGCGAGCAGCGGCGTTGCTCACGCTGCCGACCGGCGAACGGATATCGAGGTGCGAGTAGAGCACTTCGACGCCGATATCCAGGCCGGAGACCGGCGACCAGATCAGGTTGCCAGCGAGGATGAGCTCCTTCGGATCAGCCGAGCGAGCCGTCAGACCGCCGAACGCGACAGCCGCCGCGTCGAGGTACTTGAACTTCACCTCGGAGTACGAACCGAAGATCTCGGTGCGCAGGGTGGGGGTCCAGAAGTGGCGGAACGCCGCAACGACCGACCAGCCGGTCGAGTTGTCGACATTGCCGGTGACCGGGTTCAGCGCGGCATCAGCCAGCACCAGACCGCCGATGCGGCCGAGACCCAGGCTGCCCGGGCTCCAGCCGAGATAGCCGAGAGCGCCGTCAGCATAAGCAGCCTGCAGCCAGAAGGCGTCGCCAGCGGCGAGCATCGGCAGGTTGATCTTCACGCCACCCTGGATGGCCCAGACCATCTCGTCGCCGTCGACAGCGCCGAGAGCCGCAGCCGTGGCGTACTTACGCTGGCCGACAGCGCCGGACAGCTGAGCCGAACCCCAGCCCTGATCGACGCGCAGCGACGCGATCAGATCCGGGTAGTCCTGACCCTGGACGACGGCCGCAGCAGCGCCGCCGCCGACCAGCGGGTTGAACACCGCGCCCGGCAGCTCGCGGCCGGACGTGCCCGAGGTGCGGTCTTCCGCCGAGATCGTGGCCGAGAAGCCCGAACCGAAGGTGGCGGTGTAGGCCAGCAGGTTGACGCGCGTATCCGACGTGCGAACCGAGTTGAAGCCGAGGTCGTTGGCATAGAAGTCGAAGAACGACTGAGCGCGACCAGCGGTGATCGGGCCGAACTGGACGAAGGCCAGGTCGAGCAGCGAGCCGGTGGAGGTCGACGAAGCGCCACGGACGAAGCCCGGGACGGTCGCGCCGACGTTGAACGGGGTGATGCCGCCAGCGCCGTAGATGCCGGTGTTGTTGGTCAGCTCGTAGCGGATGAAGGTGCGCAGCGTGCCGTAGGCGGTCGCGGTGCGGACGTCGATGTTCAGACGGCCACGGGCGCGGGTGCCGTAGGCATCCTGGTAGTCGCTGTAGCGGCTGCCGACAGCGTACTCGGCGCGAACGCGGCCCGAGATGCGCAGGCAGGAGTCGGTGCCCGGGATATAGAAGAAGCCGGCACCGTAGGCGGTGCAGACG
>NZ_JBFRDQ010000030.1:0-36265 GCF_052113865.1 Allobosea sp. TAB14
CAACGCAATCTGGGTGATCATGCATTCCCTATCAATATGCGAAGACGGATGCACCGTTCGGGTCGATTTCGACACGATCGGGTCCGGCTCCGGGTGACCCAACGAAACGCCTCAAGATGCCCACAGTTCCGGCATAATGGAACCACCGAGAGCCTGTTGCGTTGCGGCTTCATCCTGGCATGGGAATGTCGATGTCCGTGAGTCGCCTGCGTGGGAAAACCCCGACACCCCCGGAGCCGACCGCCGGGCCGGATTTGCACGTGCCGCCGTTCTGGGAGCTCGAGGATCTGCTCGCCGACGGGCTCGCATGCGAGGCGGCCCTTCAGGTGATGGCCGCCCGCCGAGCCGCGCTGAGGCTGGTCGACGGCTCGGAGCCTGAGGCCGACCCGGCCAGTGAGCTCGCCGCCCGCCGCTTCAAGCTGATCTTCTGAGCGCAAGACGACAGCGAGCCTATTGGCAGAAGCGCGAGGCATGCGTGCGGCGCTCCTGGATGTCGATGTGCAGATGGCTGGCGTGGGCGGCATCCGAGCCGGGCCCCAGCGCCGTCATGAACGCGCCGCAGGCCGATTGGCGCACTGCCGTCAGGAACCGGTTCTGAGCCAGGCCGGCCGGCTTCTCCACCGAAACCTGCGTCGCGGCTTTCCCCTCGCCGAGGTGGAACGCGAAGATGTCGAGCGCCTTGCCCGTGGCATGCTCGCTGACGGGCCCGGCCGAGGCGCGGTTGCGTCGCCGGCATTCATGCCCGCCGCCGACGCGCAATTCGGTGAGATCGCTGTCGAAATGTCCCCGTGCCAGCGGCCGGACGCTGTCGTCGAGCCAGCCCGCGACGGTCTTCGCCATGACGCAGCTCAGCGTCACCGGCGGCGCGAAGGTGACGGTACCCGCGCCCGCCGTCCCGGTTGCGCGGAGGGCAAGCGCCTTCACGATGACGGGCTCGTCGACGCGGCAGGCGGGATCGCCCTGCGCGAGCTTCGGATCGGCGGCCTCGACGCTGTTGCCCGGGATTGCCTTGAGAGCCGCCAAGCAGGACGCTTCCCGGCCTGCGGGTAACGTTTTCGCCTGCTCGCTGGCAGGCGGGGCTGCGCCCACCGGCGCCGCGGCAGGCCGCATCCCGAGCTGTTCAGTCGAAGGGCCAAGCTCGGCCGGCCGGACCGGCGGAAGCGCGCGCGAAAACGCCCCGCCGTCCTTCCGCGACGCCTGCGCGGCGGCAGGGGCGTCGGAAAGAAGCGGCAAGCCGCAACAGAGAGCCAATGCCACAGCGAGGCTGCGAGCGGGCCGGATCAGCCGTCGAGGGCCGAAGCGCTGGCCACCGCAATGCTGGTCAATGCCGCGAGCGCCAGCGAGAGAATCTCGTTGCTGATCGCTCCGGGCTGCACCGTTCCGGAAAACAACGCAGCCGCGACCGTCGCCGCGCCCCCTGCTGCAACCACGAAGGTCGTTGCCATGGCCCACACCCTCCCCAACTGCAAACCAACCCGACATCAAGTCGCGAACGCAGCGTGACGAGGCTTGTTCCGCAGCGTGCGCCAAAAGCAAAGCCCGCAGCGAAGGCGAGCCCAATTATCCTTCACAGATCCTTCACGCCGCCTTCCGGCCGGCCCGGCGATCGAAGAACAGCGCCTGGCTGATCGCAGCCTTCACCGCCTCGGGCTGGAACGGCTTGGTGATGAGGAAGGCCGGCTCCGGCCTGTCGCCCGTCAAAAGCCGCTCCGGATAGGCGGTGATGAAGATCACCGGCACATCGATCGAGGTCAAGATCTCGTTAACGGCGTCGAGACCGGAGCTGCCATCGGCCAGCTGAATATCGGCGAGCACGAGCCCGGGGCGCTTCTTGGCGACCAGAGCGATCGCCTCGCGCTGGGTGCGCGCAATGCCGGTGACGCTGTGGCCGAGCTCCTCGACCATCGTCTCGATGTCGAGCGCGATGATCGGCTCGTCCTCGATGATCAGGACATCGGTCGCGACCTGCTCGGCGATTTCCTGGCCCGCGATCTGAACCAGCGCGGCGGCGTCCGGGGACGAGATTTCCATGATCGCCGCAACCTCCTCGATCGAGAAGCCCTCCACGGTCCGTAGCAGGAAGGCCTGGCGCGGACGCGGCGTCAGTGCCTCGAGATTGCGCTCGGCCGGCGAGTTACCGAGCTCGACGACCGTCTCGCGCGTGTCGATTCCGACCGAGGACCAGAGCTTGAGGAAGGTCCGGTAGAGCCCGATGCGCGGGTCCAGGTCACGGGGAAAGCTGGAGGGGTCGGCGATGAGCGCTTCCAGCATGGCGACGACATGCGCATCGCCGCTGGTCTGCGTGCCGCTCAACGCGCGAGCGAAGCGGCGCAGGTAAGGAAGATAAGGCGCAATTTCCTTGGCTATCGTCATCAAACCGTCCTTTTTATTGTGCGCGGATAATGACTTAGGTACCGCAGGAGACAAGCAATTTATTTTTTTGGAAAGTGGGAACCTTTCAAGAGGGAGGCTGTTATTAGGGCGCATTGGTGTCGCCGTCGCCGCCCGAGGCTGGTTCCGCCATGATCGGAAGTTACATGCGGGACCTGCTGGAAAAGCAGGCCTGGTCTCGGCGCGAGGGCTGATATGACGAATCTGGATGCTGCAATGCCTGATCCCGGAGGCGACAACGACGATCTCGACATGGTTCTCGATCCCAGGGTCCAGGAATCCATCGGCCGCTCGCTGAAGGCGCATTACGACGACATCGTGAACGCGCCGATACCCGACAAGTTTCTCGTGCTGCTGGCGCAGCTGGAGGCGACGGAGCAGCGCGCAGGCGGAGCGTCGTCCCATGAGCGCCAATGACTGCAAGGCGAGCGACTTCAAGGCCAATGAGTTCAAGGACGGCCTGATCAAGGAGATTCCGAATCTCCGCGCCTTCGCCGCCTCTCTCTCCGGCTCAATGCAGCTCGCCGACGATCTCGTTCAGGACACGCTGCTCAAGGCCTGGGGGAATTCCGAGAAGTTCGAGCCGGGAACGAGCCTGCGCGCCTGGCTCTTCACCATCCTGCGCAACACCTATTATTCGCTCTACCGCAAGCGTGGCCGCGAGGTGCAGGACAGCGAAGGCACCTATGCCGAGCGTCTGGCGACGCATGGCAACCAGGARAGCCATCTCGATCTCGCCGATTTCCGCAAGGCKYTGGCCAAGYTGCCSGAGGAGCAGCGSGAAGTGCTGATCATGGTCGGCGCRACSGGSCTYTCCTATGAGGAGGCGGCGGAGATCTGCGGCGTCGCGATCGGAACCATCAAGAGCCGCGTCAATCGTGCCCGCACCAAGCTCGCCGAACTCCTCTCCATTGGCAGCGTCGACGATCTCGGACCGGATCGGACCAGCGCTGCCGCCATGCAAAGGGCGGGCTCCGAACCAGTCGGCTCCTGAATGCGCCTAACGCGATTCAGCACTGTCCGGGGGCGCTTGCTGGCGCTGCTGATCGCGATCGCGCTTCCGATCGGCTGCGTGACCGCCCTGGCTGCGGCCACGGCCTATCGCACCATCACCGGCGCGATCGAGACCGCGCAGATCCGGGCGGCCGACGAGTTCGCCATTCGCACGCGGATCTGGTATCGCGGCGCCCTGCGCTCGCTCCTGTCCTTCGGCACGGCCACGGCCGAAGCCGGGCTTTCGCCCGAGCTTTGCAGGGAGGCCGGCCTCAAGATGCTCGCCCAGGTCCGCGGCTTCTCCGCCGTGCTGGTGCGCGGCGCCGACGGGCAGCTTTGCACCGCAGCGCTCGATGCCGGTATCGATGCGCAAACGCTGGATCGAACTGCGACGCGCCTGCGCGACCTTCCCGCCGTGGCGCCCTGGAGCGGCATCGATCTCGGCAAGTCGCATTACGACCAGGCCACGATCGGCAACCGGCGCTATCTCACCGTGCATACCGAAAATCCGACGGCATCCGGAGCGGGCCTGCGCGAGGCTCTGCTGCTGATCGAGACCGAGGTGCTGGAGAACGTCTTCGACCTCGGCGAGGGCGGCACGGACATGGATGTCGCGCTCGTCTCGCAAGGCAGCGGCGTGGTCGCCAGCCGCGGCGACGGCGAGGCTCTGGGCTGGCTGCCGCGCGATGCCCGTCTCCCGCAGGCGCTGGAGCGCTGGCGCGCGCCGAGCCGCCAGGGCGACGAACGCGTCTATGTCGCGCGCATGGTCGCCGAACCCGATTTCTACGTCGTCGCCTCCTTCGACGATTCGCGCGAGCAGGCCGCGCGCATCCAGTTCGCGGTGCTCCTGCTCGCGCCGTTGCTGACATTGACCTTGCTGTGCATCGTCTATCTGCGCGCCATCGACCGGCACTGCGTGCGCTGGCTGCGCAGCATCGAGGCGGCGGCCCGCTCCCGTGCGACCGCGCGACGGGCGGCGCGTGCGGCCGTCGCCGACGACATGCCGAGCGACATCCGAAGCGTCGCCGAAGCCTTCAACGTGATGGTGGACGAGCAGGAGGTGCGGCAGCGGCGCCTGCAGACCGCCCTCGACGACAACCGCTTCCTGGTGCGCGAACTGCATCACCGGGTGAAGAACAGYCTCCAGGTGGTGCAGAGCTATATCGGGCTGACCAAGCGCGACTACCGCGACGAGGCCAGGCTCGCTTTGGCCGACGCGGAATGCCGCGTCCACGTCCTGTCCGCAGCCTATCGCTTCACCCTCGCGGATGGCGAGATGCAACCGGTCCGGGTCGACCTGTTCCTCGAGGACGTCGTCACGATGATCTCGAACCTGATCCGCCGGCGCGATCAGTGGATCTCGGGCCGGATCGAGACAGCCGCGACCTTGTCGGTCGATCGCATCATCCCTCTCGGCTTTCTCGTCGCCGACGTCGCCTCACGCGTGCTGCGCAGCACGCCCGGGGTGCGGATCACGCTGACGGTCCACGATCTCGACGACACGACGATCGAGGTCGCGATCGAGGCCGACCGCGAGATCATGCATCAGGAGCCACCGCGCCTGTTCGCCGGCCTGCTCGCGCAGATCGAGGCGGTTCAGTCCGGACCGCCGGAGGGGCGCAATCTCGGGCGTTGGCGCRTCAGCCATAAGGGCTGAGACCGCTGCGCGGGCGGGTCTCTGGCGCGTCGGTCAGCAGGGCTTTTCCAGCGGAGCCTCAACCGGCTCGATCAGGACGCCGACGCTCAACCCCAGGAAGGCGCCCGGCGGCCCCGTGAAGCTACCGGCGATCGGCGATGCGTCCTCGGGGACACGCGCCACCGCGATGCGCAGAAGCTGCCGATCGGCGACGAGATCATTGGTCGGATCGAACTCAACCCAGCCATCGCCGGGGATGAAGACATCCGCCCAGGCATGCGTCAGGCCGACGGGCGAGATGAGCCCGGCCGCGTCCGGCGTCTGATCCTGGATATAACCCGTGACGAAGCGCGCCGCGAAACCCATGCGGCGCGCCAGCTCGATGAACAGCCAGGCGTAGTCGCGGCAGGAGCCGCTGCCGAGCAGCAGCGTGTCGGCCGGATGCTGGGTACCCTCGTCGTAGCGGACGGCGTAGCTCAGCCCGGCATGGATCGCATGGGCGAGATCGCGCAGGAGATGGCCCGAGCCCGGGCCGAACCCGGCACGGAAATCGGCGAGCCAGCGCTCGATCACGCCGTCGGGATCGGCCGCGGCGAGGTGGAGATAGGGCTGCAGGACCATGCGTTCGCCGTCGCTGTAGACGACACCGGTCAAGGCCGCGCCCGGTGCGAGCCTGCTGCGCGGCAGCGCCGAACCGAAGCGCTCGAGCATCAATTCGCTGACGATCTCGAGCGTGTCGTGGGGTTCCGCGAATGTCGCGACGGCGACCGGGTTGCCATAGGCATCGTGCATCCAGCGCAGCATCGCAGGAGGCGAGATCGCCAGGGCAGTATCGACCAGCCGCAGATCAAAGCTGTCGCGCGGCCTGAGCATCAGCCGATGCGGGCCGAAGCTGACCGGCTCGGCATAGCGGTAGGTCGTGGCATGGYGGACACGCAGATGCATCGGTTCCCCTGTCGGCGCCCTTCACCCGCAAAAAACAAGCCGCCCCAGGGCGGCTTTGAAGTGCGGCGCGAGGATGCGCTGCGGGCTGAACGCGGAAAAGCGTGATTGGTTCCACTGCTCCTGGAGCATTTTCGAGCGAAGTGGACACCGGTTCGCGTGAAGAAAATGCGATAAAACAAAGAGAACGGAGAAGCGCGGAAATGCTCTAGCGCAGGATCAGGGCGCGGACGCCATCCGCCATCGCCTGCTTCGACGGCGCCGGGATGCTGCGGCGGGCGGCGCTCTCGCTACGGTCCGCCCGATCGACGGCGGCGAAGCGGGCTTCACCTGGCTGCGCATGACCCCGCAAGGCGGCGACGGTGGTCGAGCTCTGGTCGGTCGGCATCTGCAAGCCGGCGCCGAAGCTCAGGCCGGTCACCACGGCCGCCATGCAGCCGAAAAAGAACAAGGCGCGCTTGGCGGGGGCCAGGCTGTCGTTCAGCATCTTCGTCTCCCAACGCCTGCGCCAGCCCGGATGGGCCGGCTGTTACGAGATAGAAACGCAGCCGGACGGTTTCCGGTTCCCCGGGACGGGACGACGAAGGCAAAAGCTGGTCGAAACCGGCCCTCATGGAACGCCGAACGGCTTCCCGGCGTTATTCGGCCGCCGGCGCAATCTTCCGCCGCGAGGGGGGAACAGATTCAATGATGAACCTCAATTCGAGGCCGGGCCGCATCGGCACGCCCTGCCTTGCCTGTCCTTTGCGCATGAAGCCCGCCTTCGAGGACAAGACCGATGACGAGATCCGTTTCATCCAGGCGATGAAGACCGATCACCGCAGCCTGAAGGCGGGGAGCGACATCATTAGCCCGGACCAGGAAAGCGCCGAGCTCTACACGCTCTTCTCGGGCTGGGCCTTCCGCTACAAATCCCTGCCGGACGGCCGCCGCCAGATCCTCAACTTTCTCCTGCCCGGCGACATCGTCGGCCTGCAGGCCTCCCTGCTCGCCGCGGCCCAGCACGGCATCGAAGCGCTCACCGATGTCGAACTCTGCGTTTTCCCGCGCAAACGGATCTGGGACCTGTTCGTGCGGATGCCCAATCTCGCCTATGAGCTCGCCTGGCTCGGCTCCCGCGAGGAGTCCATGATCGACGACAACCTGACCTCGGTGGGCCAGCGCAATGCCAGCGAGCGTATCGCGGCCCTCGTCATCACGCTCTATCGCCGCGCCGATGCGCTCGGGCTGGTCAGCGACAGCAGCTTCGACTTTCCTCTGTCGCAGCAACAGCTTGCCGATGCGCTCGGCCTCTCCCTCGTCCATACCAGCAAGACATGGTCGAAACTGCGCAAGGCGGGGCTGTTCACCATTTCCGGCGGCCGGCTGACCCTGCTGAATCCGCGCCTCACCGCCCGCATGGCCGCTGTCTACGAGCAGAGCAAAGCGCCGCGGCCGCTGATCTGACGCCATTTCGTGGCCAACGGCCGAGATGGGGCTTGGCGAGAGGCCGGACTTGACCCCATATGCCGGGTGGGTAACGTTCCGCAGCGCCTGAAGGCGAAGTTCGGGGCGCGCAAGGGGTATCATGTCTTCGACGATCAGACATCGTCCGCCGCGCGCGGGCTCGATCGCGGCCCGGCTCGGCCAGTCGCGCGTCGCCAGCCGGCTCGAAGGCGAGGTGCGCGTCACCGCGGCCGATCTGGTCGATTGCGTGGCCGAGGCCAGGCTCAAGGTCGCGGCCGTCCGCTACAAGGTCGAAGGCGAGGTCCGCAACAAGGCGGAGAAGCTCAAGAGCCGCGTCAGCGTGGCCGCGGAGAAGCTGGGCGACGAGGCGCGCTTCATCAAATCCTGGATCGACGATCCGCTGCGGACCGGCTCGGTAACCCCCTCGAGCCCGGCCCTGGCGCGGCGCATGGCGTCCTATGTCGATCCGGAGCAGCCCGGCCCCGTCATCGAGATCGGCCCTGGTACCGGTCCCGTGACCGAAGCCCTGATCGAGCGCGGCGTCGACGAGGAGCGTCTCATCCTCGTGGAATACAGCCCCGAATTCTGYGAATTGCTGCGCAAGCGCTTTCCGCGGGCCACAATCGTCCAGGGCGATGCCTACGCCCTCTCGACGACGCTGGCGGGGCACCTGACCGAGAAGGCCGCCGCCCTGGTCTCGAGCCTGCCCCTGTTCAACCGCCCGCCCCCGAGCCGGACGGCGCTGGCGAAGGAGGCGTTCCCGTTGATGGTCGAAGGCGCGCCCTTCATCCAGTTCACCTATTCGGTGATCTCGCCGATCCCGCGCAAGGGCTCCGGCCTGAAGGCCTTCGTCTCCGATTGGGTCCTGCGCAACATTCCGCCGGCGCGGGTCTGGGTCTACCGCGAAGCGAGCTGAGCCCCGTCCGATCCGGTTGCGGGCCATGCAAATAATGCGGGCCAGCCGAACCGAATCGTAACCGCTCGACGTTAGACAGCCTGTTGGAGCAGGCACCGCATCGGACCTGTTCGCAGCGAGGACTTCGACCGGCCCCATGAGCGGTGCAGCCCTGCGTTACACTCTGCCGCGCTGGCGCGTGACGCGCTGGCTCGCCGATGCCGGCCCGGACGTTCCCGCCGAGATCAGGACCGCACTGATCGCCAGCCTGTTCGGCACGCTGCCGATCTTCGTCGGCGGCGTCATCAACTCGCTCGCTGTTTCCTTCCTGATCGCCTGGCGCATCCTCGGCGGCCGCCATGGTCGGCGGCATCTGCTTCCGGAATTTCGGAGCGCCGCGCATGGCGGGCGTGATGATCGGGCTGACGCTGGGACCATGCTGCTTCGCGACGCTGTTCGCCGGCGAGCCGATCATGCTCATCACCTTCATGCAGATCCCGCTCTATCTCTTCAGCATGACGGTCGCGGCCTACAAGCTGAACGGGATGCTGATCTCGACGATGCGGGCCGAGCGCGAGAACGCCTTCCACGCCCGTCACGACATGCTGACCGGCCTGTCGAACCGGGCCGGGCTGACACGTGCCTTCGAGACCCGCTTCGGCAGTGCCTCCGCCCCGCACGGCCTAGCGTTGATCTATCTCGATCTCGACGGCTTCAAATCCGTGAACGATACCCACGGCCACCCGGCCGGCGACGCGCTGCTGCAGCTCGTCGCCGAGCGATTGCGCGGCCTCGTGCGCAGCTCCGACCTTGCCGCGCGGATCGGCGGCGACGAATTCGTCGTCCTGTCCGAGCAGACCGAGCGGGTGCAGCTGCAGCGCATCGGCGAGCGCCTCGTCGCGGAGATCTCCGAGCCCTACGAGCTCGACAGCGGCCACCGGCTGCATATCGGCGCCTCGGTCGGCATTGCGCTGGCCCCTGAGCACGGAACCGACATGAACGCCCTGATGGTGGCGGCCGACGCGGCGCTCTACCAGGCGAAGTCGCGCGGAAAATCGCTTTGCGTCATCGCCAGCCAGCGCGCCGTCATCGACGGGCAGGGCGCCGGCAACCGCCCTCTCCTGCACTAAGGGAGAACCGGTTTTTCGCAGGAATCCTGCTCCAACTCCTCGGCGAGAGACGGATTCAGATTTCAGATGGCATCACCCGGCTCCAAGGGCGAAGAGGCGGCATCGCCCCCGCCTCGCTTGACCTGAGCGCGTGCATCGGGCTTGCCTCATTGCGACAGAAGGGCAGGAGGGGAAGCTTGGCCGATCTCGCGCGCCTCGTGCAGGACATCGCGACGGAGATGCGCGACGCAAGCGACCGCGGCGAGGTCGCGAGCTATATCCCGCCGCTCGCCCGCGTCGATCCCCGCCAGTTCGGACTCTGCGTCGTGACCGCCGAGGGTGCCGTCCACAGCGCCGGCGAAAGCGAGGAGCCCTTCTCGATCCAGAGCATCTCCAAGGTGTTCGCGCTGACACAGGCGCTGGGCAAGGTCGGCGACGCGCTCTGGCGCCGTGTCGGGCGCGAACCCTCGGGCACGCCGTTCAACTCGATCGTGCAGCTCGAGCGCGAGCAGGGCATCCCGCGCAACCCCTTCATCAATGCCGGCGCGCTGGTGGTCTCCGACATCAATCTCGCCGGGCACGCACCGCGCGAGGCGATCGGCGAATTGCTGCGCTTCACGCGCTATCTCGCCGATGACGACGGCATCATCATCGACGAGGCGGTGGCGCGGGCCGAACGGGCGACCGGCTTCCGCAACATCGCGCTCGCCAACTACATGAAGGCGTTCGGCAACATCCACCATGCGCCGGAGCTGACGCTCGGCGTCTATTTCCACCAATGCGCCATCGCCATGAGCTGCCGGCAGCTCGCCATGGCCGGGCGCTTCCTGATGCATGGCGGGCTGCATCTGCCCGGCGGGCCGCGGGTCGTCTCGGCCCAACGGGCACGGCGCATCAACGCGCTGATGCTGACCTGCGGCCATTACGACGCCTCGGGCGATTTCGCCTTTCGCGTCGGCTTGCCCGGAAAATCCGGCGTCGGCGGGGGCATCCTCGCCATCGCTCCGGGCAAGGCCGCGATCGCGGCCTGGTCGCCTGGCCTCAACGCCAACGGCAATTCCATGCTGGGAACGCTCGCGCTGGAGCGGCTCGCCGAGGCGACCGGCTGGTCGGTCTTCAACCCGGGCTAAGGGCGAAGGCCACGCCGGCAAGCGCAGGTCTCGCGGCAGGCCGCCACAACATGCTGAAGCTTCAGGGGAAATTGGAGCGGGCGATCGGGATCGAACCGACGACATTCAGCTTGGGAAGCTGACGTTCTACCACTGAACTACGCCCGCATGCCGCGCGGACTGCAAAGCAGCGCCGTGGCAGGCGCAGTTTCATAGCGGCTCCGCGAGCAGGTGTCATCCGGGAATTTCCGGGAGAAGCTCAGCCCTTGAAATGCTTCGAGAGCTTGAGGGCCTGGCCCTGATAGTTCGAGCTCAACCCGGCGCCGTAAAGCGCGGCCGGTCGGGCCGCCATCGTCTCGTAGACCAGCCGGCCGACGATCTGGCCGTCCTCGATGATGAARGGCACGTCGCGSGAGCGSACCTCGAGMACGGCTCGCGCGCCTTGGCCGCCAGCAGCGCTGTGGCCGAAGCCGGGGTCGAAGAAGCCCGCATAGTGGACGCGAAACTCGCCCACCAGCGCGTCGAAGGGGGTCATCTCGGCAGCGTAATCCGGCGGGACATGCACCGCCTCCTTCGAGGCGAGGATATAGAACTGGCCGGGATCGAGGATCAGGCTGCGCGAACCGTCATCGGGGATCGGCTCCCAGAAATCGGCAGCGCGATAGGCCCCTACCCGGTCGACATCGATCAACGCGGTGTAGTGCTTACCGCGATAGCCGAGCAGGCCATCGAAGCCGGAGAGGTCGACGCTGACGGCGACGCCGCCCTGGAAGGACGGCTCGGCGGCGCTGACCAGCGTCTCGCGGGCATGGACCTCCTGCAGCGCCCGGTCGTCGAGGCGGGCCTCGCCGGTCCGGAAGCGAATCTGCGAGAGCCGCGAGCCCGAGCGCACCAGCACCGGGAAGGTGCGCGGCGAGATCTCGATGAAGAGCGGGCCCTCATAGCCGTCCTCGACGAGGTCGAACTCGCGGGCCCGATCGGTGATGACGCGGGTGAAGACGTCGAGCCGGCCGGTCGAGCTCTTGGGGTTGGCCGCGGCGCGCAGGCCCTTCGGCAGCCGCAAACCCTCCATCAGCTCGGCGATGTAGACACAGTCGGTCTCCAGCACAGCGCCGCGCGTCAGGTCGATCTCGTGCAGGGAGAGCTCGTCGATGCGGCCACGCACCGTGCGGTCCGGGCCGGGCAGGAAGCTGGCGCGCACGCGATAGGCGCGCTCGCCCAGGCGCAGGTCGAGGCTTGCCGGCTGCACCTGCCCTTCGGCCGGCGGATGGGCGAGCCGGATCACGCCCTGCTCGATGAAGGCGCGGATGGAGCTGTCGGGCTGGATTCCGGGCTTGAAGGGCAGCATGCGAGGTCCGCGAGGATAATCGGTTAGGGCTAGCGAAGGCGCGGGCGCAGGCCAAGCCGAATGCGCGGCTTTCGCCGTGTTGTCCACGCCTGCATGCATGCCGGCGGCATTGACGCTGCCGCCAGCCGGTTCATAACAGCACGGCGGCAGCTAGGCCCGCGGCCCTGGAGGCGCGGCGTTCTCGAAGTCCGGCGTCTTTGAAGTTCGGAGTCATTTTGGTTCGGAGTCCTGGCAATGTATCAGGCGCAGACGCATGGCGTGCGTGTGACCGCGGTGCCGAAATTCATGGAGGCGGAATCGTCGCCGCCGCAAGGCCGCTATTTCTGGGCCTATTCGATCGAGATCGCCAATCTCTCGACGCAGACCGTGCAGTTGCTGACGCGCCACTGGCTCATCACCGACGGGCACGGCGAAGTCCATGAGGTGCGCGGCGACGGCGTCGTTGGCCGGCAGCCGGTGCTGCGGCCGGGCGAAAGCTTCAGCTATACCTCGGGCTGCCCCTTGGCGACGCCGGATGGCTCGATGCGCGGTTTCTACGCCATGCTCGGCGAGAACGGCGAGATCTTCGATGTCGAGGCGCCGCTGTTTCCGCTCGATTCCCCCCATGTGAAGAAGGTTCTGCATTGACCGCCCATCCGCCCGCCGGGCAGCGCTACACGCCGCTCGAGATGCTCGCCCGCCTCGTCGCCTTCGATACGGTGAGCCATAAATCCAACCTGCCGCTGATCGATTTCGTCGAGGGTTATCTCACCGGCTGGGGCGTCGCCTCCACACGCTTCCCCAACGCCGCCGGCGACAAGGCGGCGCTCTTCGCCACGCTCGGGCCGCAGGACCGGGGCGGCATCGTGCTCTCCGGCCATACCGATGTCGTGCCGGTCGAGGGGCAGGCCTGGAGCCGCGATCCCTTCACGCTGCATGTGGAGGGCGGGCGCGCCTATGGGCGCGGCGCCGTCGACATGAAGGGTTTCGTCGCGCTCGCGCTGGCGCTGGCGCCGGATTTTCTGGCGGCCGGGCTCAGGACGCCGATCCACCTGTTCTTCTCCTATGACGAGGAGGTGACCTGCCTCGGCGTCATCGACGGCATCGCCGCGATGGGCAGGACGCTGCCCCGGCCGCTCGCGGTCATCGTCGGCGAGCCGACATCGCTCGACATCGCCGACGCGCATAAGGGCATCCGCACCTTCCTGACGTCGATCACGGGCTTCGCGGCGCATTCCTCCAAGCCGCAGCTCGGCGCCAGCGCCGTCCATGCCGGCGCCTTGCTGGCAGCCGAGCTCGACCGGATGCAGGAGGAGGCCAAGGAGCGGCCCGACGGGAGCGGCCGCTTCGACCCGCCCTATGACACCGTCCATGTCGGCAAGTTCCATGGCGGCATCGCCCGCAACATCCTCGCCGACAAGGCGGAGCTGTCCTGGGAAATCCGCACTCTGCCGGGCTCCGACCCGGAGGCCGGACCGGCGCGCTTCGGCCGCCTGTCGGAAACGGTGCTGGCGCGGATGCGGAAGACGGCGCCGTCCTCGACCATCGAGACGGTGATGACCTCGGATGTGCCGGGCCTCGCGCCCGATCCCGGCTCGGAAGCGGAGCGGCTCGCCATGCGCCTCTCCGGCCGCAACCACACCATCGCCGTCGCCTATGCGACCGAAGCGGGGCATTTCCAGCGCGCTGGCCTGCCGACCGTGGTCTGCGGTCCCGGCTCGATCGACCAGGCGCATCAGCCGGACGAGTACATCACGCTGGAGCAGCTCCAGGCCGGCGAGGCCTTCATGCGCAAGCTGATGGCGGAGTGCAAAGCGGGGTAATCGCGGGCGTCATGCTCGGGCTTGCCCCTCGCATCTCGTGACGCGAGGGCTTTGCCGTCTCATTCGGCAAGAGCTTCCCGGGCCGCCGCCTCGCGTCGCCCGGGAATGACGACGGCCTTCAAAGTCCCGACGTCACCCCCTGCTCGACCTCCGACGGCTCGAAGGAATAACGCCGCGAGCAGAACTCGCAGGTGACGCCGAGCTTGCCGTCATCGGCGATCATGGCGCGGCGATCCTCGGGCGAGAAGCCGCGCAGCATCGAGAGCACGCGCTCGCGCGAGCAGCGGCAGGCCTCGTGCACGACAACCGGTTCGAAGACGCGGGCGCCGCGCTCATGGAACAGGCGATAGAGCAGGCGCTCGCTCGCCAGCGTTGGGTCCAGCAGTTCGTGGTCCTCGACCGTCTCGACCAGCGAGCGCGCCTCCATCCAGGCATCGTCACTGACGCCGTCGGGGTCGTTGCCGGCCAGGATCTCGTGGCCCTCGGGCACGTCGCCGGGATGGATGTCGGCCGCGCGCAGGCGTTCGGGCGAATGCGGCATGAACTGGACGAGGATGCCGCCGGCGCGCCAATGCGGCCGCCCTCCGGTCGTGACGGTGCCGACGGCGAGCCGAACCCGCGTCGGGWTCTGCTCGGACTGGCGGAAATACTGGTGCGCCGCCTCTTCCAGGCTCTGCCGCGTCAGGGGCACGATGCCCTGATAGCGCGTCGTCGCCGAGCCCTGGTCGATGGTCATCGCAAGATGACCTTCGCCGAGCAGATCGCCGGTCGAGAGCTTGTCCAGCGCGACCGCCTCGACGAGCTTCGCCTCGTCGATATGGGCGACGGCGCGGAAATTGTCGGGGGCGGTGAAGTCGACCACCATCATCGGGATGGCGCCATCGCTCTTGGTCTGGAGCTGGAAGCGCCCCTCGAACTTCAGCGCCGTGCCCAGCAGCACGGTGAGCGCCGCCGCCTCGCCGAGCACGCGGGAGACGGGCTCGGGATAATCGTGGCGCGCGAGGACGGTGTCGATCGACGCGCCCAGCCGCACGACGCGGCCGCGCACGTCGAGATCGGGGACGGCGAAGGGCAGGACGCTGTCGTCGAACCCGGCCGTGACGTCGGCGGCCATCAGGCCGCGACCCCGCCGAAGCACCAGGCGAGGATGCCTTTCTGCGCATGCAGCCGGTTCTCGGCCTCGTCGAAGACGGCCGATTGCGSGCCGTCCATGATCTGGTCGGTGACCTCCTCGCCGCGCGAGGCCGGCAGGCAATGCATGAAGATCGCCTCCTTCTCGGCGCGCTCCATCAGCCTGTCATCGACCTGGTAGGGCCGCAGAAGGTTGTGGCGGGTGCCTTCCTCGTCGCCCATCGAGACCCAGCAATCGGTAATGACGCAATCGGCGCCCTCGACCGCCGCCTCGGGATGGGTGGTCAGCGAGAGCTTCGCACCCTGCTTCTTCGCCCAGGCGACCAGGGCCGGTGGGGGCGCCAGCTCCTCGGGCGTGGCGATGGCGAGCTCGAAATCGAGCCGGCCGGCGGCATGGATCCAGGAGGTCAGCACGTTGTTGGTGTCGCCGGTCCAGGCGATGCGCTTGCCCTTGATCGAGCCCTTGCGCTCCTCGAAGGTCATGACATCGGCCATGACCTGGCAGGGATGCTGGCGCTTGGTCAAGCCGTTGATAACCGGGACCGAGGCGTATTTCGCCATCTCGACCACGGCATCATGGTCGAGCATGCGGATCATGATCGCATCGACATAGCGCGACAGCACGCGGGCGGTGTCGGCGATGGTCTCGCGCTCACCGAGTTCGATCTCCCGGCCGGTCACCATCATCGGCGAGCCGCCGAGTTCCCGGATGCCGACATCGAAGGAGACGCGGGTCCGCAGCGAGGGCTGCTCGAAGATCATGGCGATGACCTTGCCTTCGAGCAGGCGGTCCTCCGCGGCGGCAGGGGTGCGGCGTCGCGCCTTGATCTCCTCGCCGGCGCGCAGGATCGAGCGCAGCTCGCTGCCGGAGAAATCGGAAAGGTCGAGGAAATGGCGCGTCACGGGCGCTTCCTTCGCTTCGCTGGATGGGATCGGTTGAACTTACTCTGCCGCAGGGCGCTTCAGCGTCGCCTCGACGGCGCTCGCCGCCTTGTCGAGCCGCGAGACCGCCTCAGCGACATCCGCCTCGGTGATGATCAGCGGCGGCAGCAGGCGCACGACATTGTCGCCGGCGCCGACGACAAGCAGGCCCTGGGCACGGGCCTCGTTGACGAAGTCGGTGTTGAGCGTGTGGAGCTTGAGGCCGAGCATCAGCCCCTCGCCGCGGATCTCGGCGATGATGTCGGGGTGCCTGTCCTTGAGCTCCGCCAGCGACTGCTTCAGCCGAAGCGCGATCTGGCCGACATTCTCGATGAAGCCCGGCGCCAGCACCACGTCGAGCACGGCATTGCCGACCGCCATGGCGAGCGGATTGCCGCCGAAGGTGGTGCCGTGCGTGCCGAGCGTCATGCCCGAGGCCGCTTCCTCGGTCGCGAGGCAGGCGCCCATCGGGAAGCCGCCGCCGATGCCCTTGGCGATCGACATGATGTCCGGCGTCACGCCGTAATGCTCATGGGCGAAGAACTTGCCGGTGCGGCCGACGCCGGTCTGGATCTCGTCGAAGATCAGCAGCAGGCCCTGTTCGTCGCAGATCTGGCGCAGCAGCTTGAGGAAGCGCGAGGGCACCGAGCGCAGGCCGCCTTCGCCCTGGATCGGCTCGATCATCAGCGCGGCGGTCTCGGACGTGATCGCGGCGCGCAGCGCCTTCTCGTCGTCGAAGGGCACCTGGTCGAAGCCGTCGACCTTGGGGCCGAAGCCGTCAATGTATTTCTGCTGGCCGCCGGCGGCGATGGTCGCCAGCGTGCGGCCATGGAAGGCGCCCTCGAAGGTGAYGATGTGGTAGCGCTCGGGATGGCCYTTCGCRGCATGGTAYTTSCGCGCCATCTTGATGGCGCACTCATTGGCCTCGGCSCCSGAATTGGTGAAGAACRCCCGYTCSGCGAAGGTYGCCTCGCAGAGCCGGCGGGCGAGGCGCTCGCCTTCCGGCGCCGCATAGAGGTTCGAGGTGTGCCAGATCTTGCCGGCCTGCTCGGTCAGCGTCTTGACCAGATGCGGATGGGCGTGGCCGAGCGCATTGACGGCGATACCGGCGCCGAAATCGAGATAGCGCGTGCCGTCGGCGGTGATCGCCCAAGGCCCCTCACCGCGCTCGAAGGCGACGGGAGCGCGGGCATAGGTCGGCACGAGCACGGACTGGCTGGCGGAAACGGGGGCGGGAGCCATGAGGCAAAATCCTCGCGAGGGGGACGGATGAGAACGGATTGGCGCTGGGGTCGAGAACGCGATCCGGGTGAGATGCCGCAGCATGCGGCCAAGTTGCGACCCGGCGACGACGTTATCGTCGCAGCCAGTTCCTGACCTCTCGTCGCGCCGTCATCCGCATCGTTCGGGGCCTTGATCCGCAAAACATAAGCGCCGCCCGAGCGGGCGGCGTCACCTTGTGGATAAATATGCTTAAGGCAGCCGGCACTGTCAATTCCATGCCGCCGATTCCCTTGCCGGCTCTGCCGTGACGGCAGTGTTGCCGAAAAGATTCGCTTGACCCGCCAATCGCGAATCGCCTGGGGAAAAGCCCAATTCGGATTCGGCGACTCTTGTCCGCGAGTCACCGCCCCTTGTATGGTCTCATTCGTCAGATACGACATTTCGTGCGGCGTCCCCAGTCCCGTCTGTTGCGGAAGCAACGGTTTTTGTCTCAGCGACAGAAGCCGCCGGTTCCGGATTCCGCCACGAAGCACCCTTAAGGGCGGCACCGCGAGGGGCCGGCCGGACAAGACAGGTGATGCGGATGAACGAAGCCGGAGCATGGACCGACGAGCGGGTCGAACTGCTCAAGAAGCTCTGGAGCGACGGTCTGAGCGCAAGCCAGATCGCCGCCGAGCTCGGAAACGTCACGCGCAACGCGGTGATCGGCAAGGTGCACCGGCTCGGCCTGTCGGGCCGTGCCAAGAGCGCCGCTGCGCCGGCCACGCCGCGCAATGCCGCCCCGCGCAAGGCCCCGGCACGGGCGCCGAGCCATCCGATGAACAACGCCGCCGGCGCCACCCGCGGCACCCATGCGCTCGCTCCGCATTTCGCGACGCAGCCCGAGGCCGATATCGAGGCCGAGCAGGCGCCGCGGCCGTCCGAGGACGTGGTGATCCCGTTCTCGGAGCGGGTCACCATCATGGAACTGCGCGAATATATGTGCCGCTGGCCGATGGGCGACCCGACAACGCCGGAATTCCGCTTCTGCGGCGCGCGCTCGCAGACCGGTATGCCCTATTGCAGCCACCACGCCCGCATCGCCTACCAGCCCGCTGCCGACCGCCGGCGCGACCGGAGCAAGGTGCGAGCCTGATCAGGCCGATGGCGCTGAAATCAGAAAACCGGCCGAAAGGCCGGTTTTTTGTTGGCTGGTCGAAAGCTTGCGTCATGCTCGGGCTTGACCCGAGCATCTCATGACGAGGAGGCGCCAGAGCCTCCTCCTGAACGAGATTCCCGGGTCTGCGCTTCGCTCCGCCCGAGAATGACGGCAAGCGGCCTCCTCACAACCTGCGCCGCTTCTCCAGCGAGCGGCTCCAGCGCGAGAGGGCGAAGCAGATCAGCCAGTAGATCGCGCCCGAGAAGGCATAGGCCTCCATGTTCATGCCGACCCAGTTGGGATCGGCGAGCGAGGCCTGCGCGATGCCGAGCAGGTCGAGGATCGAGACGACCAGCACCAGCGTCGTGTTCTTGATCAGCGCGATGAACTCGTTGGTCATCGCCGGCAGCGAGATGCGCAGCGCCTGCGGCAGGACGATCAGCCCCGTCGCCTTCCAATAGGTCAGTCCGAGCGCCGTCGCGGCTTCGCGCTGGCCCTTGGGCAGCGCCTGCAGGCCACCACGCACGGCCTCGGCCATATAGGCGGCAATGACGAAGCCGAGTCCGATCACGGCGCGCGCCAGCCGGTCGATGTCGATGCCGCCCGGCATGATCAGCGGCAGCAGCAGCGAAGCCAGGAAGATCACCGCGATGATCGGCACGCCGCGCCAGAACTCGATGAAGATGATGCTGATCAACCGGATGACGCGCAGTTCCGATTGCCGCCCGAGCGCGAAGAGGATGCCGAGCGGGATCGCGATCAGGCTCGCATAGACCGAGATGAACAGGGTGAGCATCAGCCCGCCCCAGTCGCGCGTCTCGACATGGCGCAGGCCGAAGCCGCCGGAGAGCAGCCAGATGCCGAGCGGCGGCAGCAGGATGAGCATGGCGACGCCGAGCTTCAGCTTGAGCCGCTGCGGCGCGAAGACGACCGCCGCGACGCCGAGCACGAAGGCGATGCCGGCGATATCGACGCGCCAGCGCTGGTCGGCGGGATAGAGCCCATACATGAACTGGCCGAAGCGGGCGCGGATGAAGACCCAGCAGGCCCCGCCTGCGGTACAGTCGGCGCGGGTCGTGCCGCGCCAGCTCGCATCGATCAGCGCCCAGYGGATCAGCGGCACCGCGACCCAGGCGATGGCGAGCGCCAGCACCACCGTGACGAAGGCGGTGAAGGGCGTGCCGAACAGACGCTCGCGCCAGAGCGAGAGCGACGAGGCGCTCCGGGGGGAAGCCAGGCCGCTCATCGCGTCACCAGAGCGATGCGGGCGTTGTACCAGTTCATGATCGCCGAAACCGCAAGCCCGATGACGAGATAGACCGCGAGCGTCATGGCGATGATCTCGATCGCCTGGCCGGTGTTGTTCAGCGCCGAGCCCATGAACAGGCTGACCAGATCGGGATAGGCGATGGCCGCGCCAAAGGAGGAGTTCTTCAGCACGTTGAGATACTGGTTGGTCAAGGGCGGGATCATCACCCGCAGCGCCTGCGGGATGGTGACGAGCCGCAGGATCTGGCCGGAGCGCAGGCCGAGCGCCGAACCCGCCTCGGTCTGGCCATGCGAGACCGACTGGATGCCGCCACGCACGATCTCGGCGATGAAACCCGCCGTGTAGGTGACGAGCGCCGCCAGCAGCGCGACGAATTCCGGGATGACTGCGAAGCCACCGCGATAATTGAAGCCGCGCAGCACCGGCACGTCCCAACGCGTCGCCAGCACGGCCCAGGTCAAGGCCAGCACCGGCACCGCGAGCAGCAGGGCGAGCCCGACGCGTAGCGTCGGCGCGTGGAGCCCGGTCCGCTCCTGGCGCTTGCGGGCCCAGACATGGAAAGCAGCGTAAGCCAACACGCAGGCGAGGATGATCAGGCCGGCGATGCGCAGGTTGCCCATGGCATCCGGCAGGGGGATGGTGAGGCCGCGATTGTTGAGGAAGGCGACGCCGAACAGTCCGATGCTCTGGCGCGGCGCCGGCAAGGCGGCGATGACGCCGAAATACCAGAACAGCACGAAGAACAGCAGCGGGATGTTGCGGACGAACTCGATATAGGCGCCGGCGATGGTCGAGAGCAGCCAGTGCGAGGAGAGCCGGGCGATGCCGACGACGAAGCCGAGCGCGGTGGCGAGAACGATGGCGATCACCGTCACCAGCATGGTGTTGGCAACGCCGACCCAGAACAGGCCGAGGATGTTGTCGGCCTGGGTGTAGCCGGTGAGGACGAAGGGCACCTCGATGCCGGAGGTGCGCCAGAGGAAGCCGAAGCCCGAGGCGATGCCGGCCTTGACCATGTTCTCCGAGGCGTTGCGCACGAAGAAGATGGTCAGGCCCACGAGCAGGACCACAACGGCGATCTGATAGAGCCAGTCGCGGACGCGCTTGTCGTTGATGAAAGAGAGGAAGCTGCTCACGCCGGCCTCGATCAGGAGTCGCGGGCGTCATTCCCGGGCGGTGCGAAGCGCAGACCCGGGAATCTCGTGACGCTCAGGCTGGTTTCCGAGATGGTCGGGTCAAGGCCCGACCATGACGTCCTTCAGACCGCTCTCACTGGAAGGGCGGGGTGAACAGCAGGCCACCCTTGGTCCAGAGCTGGTTCTGGCCGCGCTCGAGCTTCAGTGGCGATCCCATGCCGACGGTGCGCTCATAGCTCTCGCCGTAATTCCCGACCTGCTTGATGGCGTTGTACATCCAGTCGTTCGGGAGCCCCATCATCTCGCCGAAGCCGCCCTCGGCGCCGAGCAGGCGGCGGACTTCGGAATTCTTCGAGCTCGCCTTCATCTCGTCGACGTTCTTGGAGGTGACGCCGAGCGCCTCGGCCGCGATGGTGCCGTTCAGCACCCAGCGCACGATGAGCTGCCAGCGCTCGTCGCCCCAGCGCGTCACCGGCCCCTGCGGGTCGTTCGAGATCGGCTTGGTCAGGATGATGTGGTCGTCGGGGACCTTGAGCTTAATGCGCTGGCCGGCGAGCGCGCCGACGCCGGCGGTGTAGGCGTCGCAGCGCCCGGCGTCATAGGCCGCGATGGCGTCGTCGTTCTTCTGGAAATTGGTGATGGTGACCTTGAGGTTGCGCTCGCGGAACCAGTCGGCGGCGTTCTTCTCCTCGGTCGAGCCGGCGGCGACGCAGACCGAGGCGCCGTCGAGGCCCTCGGCCTCCTTCACATTCGCCGATTTGCGGACGATGAAGGTCTGGCCTTCGTAGAAATTGATGCCCTGGAAGTTGAGGCCGAGCGTGGCGTTGCGCGAGAAGGTGATGGTCGAGTTGCGCGCGAGCACGTCGACCTGGCCCGATTGCAGGATCGGCCAGCGCTGCTGCACCGAGGTCGGCGTGAACTTGACCTTGGTCGCGTCGCCCAGGATGGCGGCCGCGAGCGAGCGGCAATAATCCACGTCGAGGCCGGTCCACTCGCCCTTGTCATTGGCGAAGGAGAAGCCCGGCAGGCCGAGATGCACGCCGCATTCGAGATTGCCGCGCGCCTTCACGGCATCGAGTGTGGGGCTCGGCGCGAGCTGCTGAGCGCTCGCCAGCGAAACCCCGGCGGCGAGAAAGGCTGCCGCGCCCAAAATCCTGATCGTCATATCGTCTCCCCGAAGCCGTGAGCGGCTTTCTGCATTGAGGCCGGGACTATGCAACAGATGGGCCGTAAGCGGTACCCGACGAAGTGAGCATTCCTGCCGGGAGGCGTCAGTCAGTTGCCGAACACCGTGTTGAGCTGGGCGCCGACCATGATGAAGGTGGTGCGCTTCGACATCTCCTTCAGATAGACCGCCCCGATATAGGTCATCGCCGAGCGCACCCCGCCCATAATCTCCTGCATCGTGCCCTCGACCGGGCCACGATAGGGCACCTCGACGGTCTTGCCCTCGGACGCCCGGTATTTGGCGACGCCGCCGGAATATTTGTGCATCGCCGTGTCGGAGGACATGCCGTAGAAGACCATCGCGACCGGCACCTTCTCGCCGTCGCGCTCCTCGTAGCGGATCTCGCCCTCGCATTCGTCATGGCCGGCGAGCATGCCGCCCATCATCACGAAATCGGCGCCGCCGCCATAAGCCTTGGCGACATCGCCCGGCACGGTCAGGCCGCCATCGCCGCAGACCAGGCCTTTCAGCCCATGGGCCGCGTCAGCGCATTCGATGATCGCCGAGAGCTGCGGATAGCCGACGCCGGTCATCTTGCGGGTGGTGCAGACCGAGCCCGGCCCGATGCCGACCTTGACGATATCGGCGCCGGCCAGGATCAGCGCCTCGGTCATGTCGCCGGTGACGACGTTGCCGGCCATGATCGCCGCGTCGGGAAAGGCGGCACGCGTCGCCTTGACCGTATCGACGAATTTCTCGGTGTAGCCATTGGCGACGTCCAGGCAGATCTTGGAGATCGGCGACTGGGCGTGGACGGCCTTGAGCTTGTCGTGATCGGCCTCGGTGGTGCCGAGCGAATAGAAGGCATTGGCCGATTCCGGCTCGCGGAAGAAGGCGATCAGGGCCTCGGCGTCGTAGTGCTTGTGCAGGGCGACCATGGCGCCATGCTTCCGCAGCGCCCGCGCCATCGCCATGGTGCCGACCACGTCCATATTGGCCGCGATCAGCGGGAAGCCCTTCCATTCCGCGCCGGTATGCGGGAAGCGGAAGCTGCGTTCGACATCGACATGGGCGCGGCTGCCCAGCGTCGAGCGCTTGGGACGGATCAGCACGTCACGGAAGTCGAGCTTGGGATCGTTTTCGATGCGCATGGGCCGGCTCGGGCTGGGCGATGGTCCGCGCACGCTGGCAGGCGTGCGCCGATTCATAGCCCCGGACGGCCGCTGGAGGCAAATCGGCGGATGGACCTCAACGCGCCGCGGCGGCAAGGCCTTGCGCGAGGCCGGCGGCGAGCGCCGCCCGCTGGCGCGTCAGGAAAGCCTCGCCATCGATGCGCTGCGCGTCGCCGGCCCTGATCACGGCCAGTCGCTCCACGAGCGCGCGGGCGAAGTCCGGCGCGCTGTCGGCGAGCGTGAAGTTAGCCGGCAATTCGGTGAAGCCGCGGCAGGAGAGCGAGGTCGCGACGGCCGGCAAGCCCAGCTGCATCGCCTCGATGGTCTTGAGCTGCACGCCCGTGCCGGCCCGGCTCGACAGCGCCACGATACGGCAGGAGTGCAGGAACGCGTCGGCGGCCGGGACGCGGCCGACCAGGGTGACATTGAGCGGCATGCGCAGCTCGGAGGGGACGCGGCCGGCGACCGCGATCCGCAGATCGTCCGGCAGCAGCGGGCAGACCTCCTGCAGGAACCATTCGAGGCCGACCCGGTTCGGCAGCCAGGTCCAGGTGCCGATCAGCCCGATATCGAAGCTCGCAGGCGCGTCCTGCCCCGCCACGATCGCGGGCGGCGCCGCGCCGGAGACCAGAGGCAACACGGCGGACTTGTCCCGGGCCTCGGCGCCCATCGCCCGCCGATCCTCCTCGGCAAGGGTCCAGACGAAGCGCGACTGCCGCCAGAGCCGGCGCTCGATGGCCTCCAGCAGCCGGGCCTCGCGGGCGAAGAGCCGGCGGAGCAGGAGGTTGCCGGCATTTTCGGCATTCTGCCGCGCCGAGGCGTGCTCGATATTGTGCTCGACCAGCACGCAGGGCGCGATCTCCAGCAGTTCCGGGAAAGCGCCGGGCAGCATCACCGAGTTGAGGACGAGCGCATCGAACGGCCCACGCGCCCGCACGGCCTCGACCAGCCGGCCGGCGCCCGCGAGCCTCAGCTTGGCGCAGGCGACCGGCAAGCCGAAGCGAAAAGCGGCCGCGATCCAGCGCAGTTGCCGCCCCGTCGAGGCGACCGCATTCTCGATGTCGATCTCGGCCACGACAACGGCCTGCTCGGGATCGGCCGGCGTTTCGCCATGGCGCGTGAAGCCGATGGCCGTCACGTCATGGCCGGCGGCGCGCAGCGCCGAGAGGATCGCGGCATTGGCGATCTCAAAACCCGTATCCGGCCGGGCAACCGGAATGAGCGAAGTCAGAAAGGCGAGGCGCAAGGAAAGCGGGTCCGCGGCAAGATGTCTTTCAGTCGGCCGATTGCCGCGGCAGGTCAAGCCGCCCCGTCTGCTATGCTCAACGAGGTTTTGCCGGAAAAGGCCGGTGGGTCGCGCTTTGCGAACACCGAACTTTAAGCCGGCCGGGTCTATGAGGTCTGCCATGGTTGCGGCTGAATCGACGAAACAGACCGATGCCGGCGCGCGGGGCGATGCCTCGCCGCTGCGCTTCGCGACGCCCGAGAGCTTCGGCGTGGTGGCGCAATCGCCGCCGGAGATGCTGGCCGGCGTCGCGAGCGTCGTCTGCGTGCCGACCTTCAGGCGCCCCGACATGCTGGAGGCGACGCTGCGCTCGCTGGCGGCGCAAACCGGCGGGCATGATTTCGCGGTGATCGTCGTCGAGAACGAGGGCCAGGAACAGGCCGGCGCGCAGCGCGCGAAGACGCTGCTCGAAGCCGGGCTGTTCAAGGGCCTCGTCATCGTCGAGCCGCGCCAGGGCAACTGCAAGGCCTATAACGCCGCCTGGCGCTGCGCGCTGACACGCTTTCCGGCCCTGCAGCAGGTGCTGGGGATCGACGACGACGAGGAGGCCGAGCCCGGCTGGCTCGACGCCTTCCTCAAGGCGGCGGCGACCGCCCCGGCCGAGCTCTTCGGCGGCTCGGTGACACCGGTCTTCGCCGACCGCTCGCGGGCCTGGCTCGCGGCGCATCCGGTCTTCCGCTCGCATTATGCGGCCTCCGGCCCGGTGCCGATGCTCTATTCGAGCGCGAACTACCTGATCCGGCGGGAGGTGCTGGAACGGCTGGGTTTCCCCTTCCTCGACGAGAGCTTCGACTTCACCGGCGGCGGCGACACGGATTTCTTCACCCGCGCCAGGGCCGCCGGATTCCGCTTCTGGTGGGTGCAGGAGGCGGCGCAGCGCGAGACGATGCCGCAGCGCCGCACCGAATTCGGCTGGATCGCCGCGCGCGGCCTGCGCAACGGCGCGATCTCGGCCACGATCGCGCGGCGGCAGAATCCGGGCGCCGCGGGCCGGCTCAAGGTGCTGGCAAAATCGCTCGCGCTGCTCGCCGCTTCCGTACCACGCGGCATCGCGCTCGGCCTGAAGAGCCGCTCGGGCACCATCGCGCTCTACCACGCCCAGGTCGCGCTCGGCCGGCTGATGTCGGAATTCGGCGTCGCCAACGAGCAATACCGCAAACCGGAGAAGAACTGAGGCCGGTCGAGCGGGGGCGAGCCTCATCCTGAGGAGTGCCGAAGGCGCGTTTCCTGAGAGTCCCGCGTTTTCAAGGAAATGCGGGTCATCCCGGCCGCAGCGAAGCGGAGAGCCGGGATCCATGCCTGAACCTTGTGGGGTACGTTCCGGCATGGATCCCGGGTCAAGCCCGGGATGACCGCGTGGTTCCGTACAAAATCAGCACGCTCTTAGGATGAGTCTAGGATGAGGGCTTGGGGAGTCCGGACCGGCTCCGGACCGCCAGCAGGTGCCGCCTCAGCTCTCGTTCACGACGAGGCCGCGCAGCTTGTTGGCGTTGACGCCAAGCTGCGCCTTCAGGCGCTCGATATCGGCATCCGACAGCTTGGCCTGGCGTGAGACTACGAGGATGTCGTCCACCACCTCGGCAAAGCGCCGCGCCAGCGCGCTGCCGGCCGTGGCATCGACGATGACCGGTCCGAAACGCTGCGCTGCGCCGAATAGGCCGTTTTCCAGCGAGCCCGTCGCGGGCAGGCCCGGCCGGTTCGAGCGCGGCAGGAAGGCGAGATCGCTGCCTTCATCCTTCAGGATCGCGCGGGCAAGCGTGCGGCTGCCGCCGATCACCTCTTCCAGACCGGCCGACGCATCGGGCGCGAAGATCCGCGTCAGGGCGAGAGCGCCGTCGGCGGCATCGACGAGCAGCGCCGGCTGGCCGGCCAGAGCGGCATCGAGCGCGAGATTGAGGGCGAGCGTCGTCGCGCCCACCTGCGGCTGCAGGCCGAGCACCAGGATACGCCGGCGCGGATTGTCGCCGGCGCCATGAACCAGTTCGGCCCTGACAGCGGCGACGGCCATGGCAAAGCTCGCCTGCGGCTTGTCGATGACATCGACGAGATGCGCCTTGGCCTGGAAGACCGAGCGCGCGGCCTCGAGTTCGCGGCGCCAGCGCCGGTTACGCACCGCCGGAATCTTGCCGAGCGGCGTCAGGACCAGCGGCGGCGACGGCTTTTCCGGCTTCCGGTCCGGCTGACCGCCCGGAATCGCGATGAGGCGGCGCCAGCCCGCCTTGTCGCCGGCCGGGGGAGGCGTCTGGACAGCGGCGGGGCTCACCGGCGGCGGAACGGGTTCGGGCTGCTCGGGCACGGGTGGCGCGACCGGCTGCGGCTGCGGAGGCGGAGGAGGCGTCAGAATCACGGCTTCGGACGGCGGTGCCGGTCGGGCCGGCGGAGGCGGTGCCGGTTCCTCGGCTTCAGACTCGACCGGGCGCGGCTTGCGCCGCCAGAGGGATCTGCGGGCCGACGGGGCCTTCTCCTCCGGCACCGGGCGGGGCACCGCGAACAATGCGAGAGCCAGCGCCAGCAACGCTCCCGCGCCGCCGCCGCCGAAAGCGCCGAGTAGCGCAATGCTGCGGCGGCTGACGCCGCTCTTCTCCAGCGGCGGCATGGCCGGGCTGATGACGCGGGCATTGGTCGTGTCGATGCCGCCGAGCTCCCCGGTTTCGCGGGCTCGCTTCAGGAAGGCGTCGTAGATCGCGCGGGAGGATTCGACCTCGCGTTCGAGCTCGCGCAATTCGACCGAGGCGCGGCCGGCGGCGTATTGCGCCGTGGTGAGCTGGTCGACGCGGCGCGAGAGCTGGCGCTCGGCCTCGGCGGCACGGTCGTATTCCGCCTTGGCGGCGCGGGCGATGCGGCTGAGCTCGTCGGCGATCTGGCGGCGGGAATCGGTCACCTGGGCGCGGGCGGCCGTCAGGGCCGGATGGCGCGCGCCGAGCGAGGCGACGAGATCGGCCTCCTTGCTGAGTGCCGCGCCGAGCTGGGCGCGCAGCGCCGTCATCGTATTGGAGGCGACGGCCTCCGGGATCGCGCCGGCCTCGACGTTGGAGGCGCGGGTCGCGGTGATCTGGTCGTATTTCGCCTTGGCCTCGGTGGTGCGCTGGCGGGCGGCGACGAGCTGGGTGGCGTTGAGCGAGAGCTGTTCCTCGCTCAGCGACTTGTTGCTGCCGAGCCCGACGATGTTGTGGGCTTCCTTGTAGGCCTCGGCCTTGTCCTCGGCGACGCGCAGGCGGCCGCGCAATTCCTCGAGCCGCGCGGTCAGGGCAGACGTGGCGCGCCGGGCTGCATCGACGCGGACCTGCGCCTGGTCCTCCAGATAGGCTTCGGCGAGGGCATTGGCGATCTGCGCGGCCTTGTCCGGGTCGCCGGCCGTGGCGGAGATGGCGATGACGAAGGTGCGCTCGCCGCGACGCACGGCGACGCTCTTGTCGAGCGCGGCCAGCGCATAGAGCATGGCGTTGCGATCGGTCGTCGCCTTGTCGGGGCCGAACAGGCCGGAGAGGAGGCCACCACGGGCCGGGCCGCCATAATCGGGATCCTTGTCGAGCCCGAGCTTCTCGATCACCCGCGACTTGATGCTGTCCGACGCGATGACGCGTGCCTGGCTTTCGAGATAGCTCAGGATCGAGGTCGGGTCGCTGCCGACGGTGTTCGGGGAGACGTCGTTCTGGAGCACGCGCAGATCGCGCGGGTCGATGAAGAGCTGCGCGGTCGAGGTGTATTTCGGCGCGATCAGCAGGCTCGCCAGAACGGCGAGGCCGAAGCCGACGAGCGCGCAGAGCAGGATCAGCCCCTTGCGGCGCCAGAGCGTCGCCACGATCCAGAGCGGATCGGCGAGGCGGCCGATCTCGACCGGGCGCGCCGTTTCCGGCGGAGCTCCGCGATCGGCTCCTTCCAGTCGATCCTTGTCGGCCGTTTCGGTGGTGAACATGACGCTACGCTTCACTTTCCGAACTCACCCCGTGCCGCGCCGATAGCGCTCGAGCACTGCCATCATCGGTTTCGGCCGGTAATCCGCATCGAGCGGCAGGGGCCTCGCCTTGGCGTCGTCCTTGCGCGGGAAGGTCTCGCCCACCCAGGAATAGCGATCGGTCAAACCCCAGGTGACGATCGCCTTCGGCCGCTTCGCGGAAACGACGGCATTCAGGAAGGTCGAGACCAGCGCGGCGGAATGCTTGTCGCGGAGCGCGGCATCGGCCGGCAKCTTCCAATCGATCACGTCGAGTTCGGTRATCTCGACATCGAGGCCGAGCTCGTCGAGATCGCGCATGAAGCGCTGCAACCCGTCGGTATCGACCTGCTTCTCGGCATAGAGATGCGCCTGCATGCCGACGCCATGGATCGGGATGCCCTTGTCCCTGAGGCGCCGGCAGATGTCGAGCGCGACCTTGCGGCGGGCGGCGGCGACGGGGTCCGGCTCCTCGAAATGGAAATCGTTGAGCACGAGGCGCGCCTTCGGATCGGTGCGGGCGGCCGTGCGGAAGGCGATCTCGACATGCTCCGGCCCGAGCAGGCGCTGCCAGATCGTGTCGCGCCAAGGGCCACCGGAGGTGGGGTCGTATTTGATGACCTCGTTCACCACGTCCCAGGTGGCGATGCGGCCCTTGTAGCGATCGACGACCACCTCGATGTGGTTGACGAGCTCGCGCTCGGCCTCGGCGCGGGTCTTCATCTCCTTTACCCAGGGGGGCAGGGCCTCGCCCCAGAGCAGCGTGTGGCCGCGCAGCGCCTTGCGATTGGCCTCGGCGAAGTCGACGAGCTCGTCGGCGCCGGAAAAATCGAAGCGCGCGCGGTCATGGCGCAGCGCCTCCCATTTCAGGTCGTTCATGGGCACGACGACGTCGCAATAGCGCTTCAGCGCCTCGCGATAGCGCGGATCGCCCCGGAAAGCGCCGATCTCCGCGGCCGAACCCATGGCAATCGGGCGCGCGGCCGCCTGCCCCGGGGCGGAGCCGAGCATGGCGACGGCCGCGGAAACGGCGCCTGCACGCAGCGCAGCGCGGCGCGTGAGCGCGAGGTCGTCCCGGTCCGGTTCGGCTTCCTGCATGAGTTGGTGCGCTTCCGTTTCGTTTAGGGTCGCTCAACGCCTCTCGGCTAAGTGAATTCCATCATCCGCGCGATGGCAGGCATGGGCCGGGCCAGCGTCCCCGAGTACCGTCCATGTTACCGAGCCGTGCCACCACCCTCTCCTATCTCACCATCCTGAGCGGCTCGGCCGGCCGGCTCGTCATCTCCCTTGTCTACTTCCTTATCGTTGCGAATACGTTGACCTTGGGCGAGTTTGGCCTTTTCGCCACGGCCTCCTCGACCGGGCTCATCCTCTCGCGCCTGCTTGCCTTCGGTTTCGTCTCGCCGCTCTACCGGGTGGCGACCGTCAAGCCGCGCCTGCTCGGCGCCTATCTGGCGGGCTTCGCGGGCTTGAGCCTCGCCTCGCTGCCGCTGATCGGGGCCATCTCGGCCGGCGCCTACTGGCTGCTCTTCACCGACCGGCTGGCGGCGCTGCCCTTCGCCCTGATCATCGTGGCGGAGGTGCTGTGCTGGCGGCCGGTCGAGGTCGTCGCCATCGTCAATAACGGGCTCAGGCGCTTCCGGCAGGCGGCCCTGCTCGTGATCATCGGCTCGTCGCTGCGGACGCTGGCCGCGCTGCTCTTCATCGCCTTCGGCCATCGCAGCCTCGAGATCTGGGCCGGCGCCTATCTCGCCGCCACCTTCCTGAGCCTCGTCGTCGCGCTCGCCGCCTTCCTGCCGCCGGCGCGCTGGCGCTTCGTGCGGGCGCTCTATCCGCGGCGCATGGCGGATGCCGTCTTCGCCGGGGCGGCCGACATCGTCTTCTACGTCCAGTCGGAGCTGGACAAGCTGCTGGTGCTCGGCCTGGCGGGCGAGCGGACCGCAGGCCTCTATGCCATCGCGCTCAGGGTGATCGATCTCACCGCCATGCCGGTGCGCAGCTTCAACCAGATGCTGGTGCAGAAGATCATGCAGGATCGCGGGCTCGGCGGAGGGCGGCGCCTCGCCGCCTTCGAGATCGGCATCGCGCTGGTCTCGACCGCCGGCCTCGTCGCCGTCATCGTCGCGCTGAAGCCTTTTCCGGGGCTGCTCGGCCGCAACGTCTCGGAAGCCGCCTATCTCTTCGCGCCGATGCTGCTGGTGCCGGCCTTCCGCAACCTCGTCGAATACCATGCCGAGCTGCTCTATGCGCGCGAGCGCACCGGCTCGCGCATTGTGCTGCTGTGCCTGCTGACTGCGCTGAAGGCAGGGCTGATCTCGCTGGTGATGACCCGCTTCGCCGCAGGCGAGGCCTGGGCGAGCTGGATGAACCTCGTCTTCGGGCTGGTCTATCTGGTCTCCGCCAGCTTCACCTACCGGCTGCTGGCGCGCGGCGGCTACAAACAGCGCTGAGGGTCAGGCCGAGGCCTGTCTCTCGAACAGCGCCCGGACCTTGTCGAGCGGTTGGCCGATGAAGGACTGCACGCCGACCGCGACCTGCCAGGGCTCCAGCACCTCCTCGAAGGTCTTCAGCAGGTCGAGACCGGCGACATCCTCGGGGAACCAGTAGACCTTGCAGAGCTCGCGTGGATCGGGCCAGTGCCGCGCGGCCTCGAGCCCGAGGACGCGTTCGACGTAGTAGCCGTAGATCATGTATTCGGAGAATTGCCGGTCCCGCGCGATGGCGGAGACCCAGTCGCGACCGCTCACCGTCTCGATATGCGCGAGCAGCCCGAGCACATGGTCGCGGCGCCAGCTCACCATGTTGTTGATGTAGTCCGGCCCCGGATAGGACGGCGCGCCAAGCCCGAGCAGGGCCGAGGCGCTCTCGCACCACGGCCGATGGCGCGCCATGTCGGCCGCGATCGCATCGGGCTTGCGATAGAGCCTGACGGCGCCGTCCCGCTCGAGATCGGCGAGATCGAAGGGCCGCAGGAACAGCATGTCGGAATCGGCGAAGAGGATGACGTCCTCCCCGGCGACCGTGGCGACCGCGAATTTGCGCAGCTGCTGGGCATGCCAGCCGCGCAGCGGCGGGAGGCCCCGCGCCAGCGCGCGCGCGCCGGTCCAGACCCGACGCCGGCCGAGGCTCAACGGATCCGGCCTGGGCTTCAGCCAGGATGGCAGGAGCTGCGATTCAGGGAGGATGCGCCGTTTCGGCCCTTCGAGGTCGCGAAACAGCGGAACGTCGCGATCCTCGACCAGGAGGTAGTGCACGCCATGGCCGGTGACGAAGCGATCGATGCTGGCGCAGAGCAGGCGGCAACGATCGACGTCGCCCCTGTAGCTCGGCGTCGCCAGGGCATAGCTGAAGGTCACGGGCGTCAGCCGGCCTGCCGGCCGTCAGCAAGATATTGCCGCGCCACCCGCATCAGAAAGGCCGGATTGCCGAGCACATAGCGGCGCCAGAGCCGGCTCGGCTCGAGCCAGAGCCGGTAGATCCATTCGAGGCGCGCCTTGCGGATCGCCTCCGGGGCACGCTGCACCTCGCCCGCGAAGAAATCGAACAGAGCCCCCACGCCGGCGGCGACCGCGCAATGCTGGGTGCTCAGCTTCTCGGCGATGAAGCGCTCCTGCATCGGGTTGCCCATCGCGACCAGCAGCAGATCGGGCCGCTCGGCCTTGAGCCCGTCGAGCAGCCGCGCTTCCTCCTCCAGAGCGTAGTAGCCATGCGAGACCACCTTGAAGCGATGCTGCGGATAGCGCCGAGCCAGATTCTCGACCGCGCGGTCGGCCACGCCGGGGCGGCCGCCGAGCAAGGACACGCGAAGCGGCCGCAACTGCGCACCGAAGAAGGCCGGGAGGAAATCCGTGCCGTTCAGATTGACCGGGAAAGGCTTGCCGTAGAGCAGCGAGCTCCCGAGATCGACGCCGATGCCGTCCGCGAGGACGAGAAAGGTCGAAAGGCTGCGCTGCAGAGCCAGGTCGCCGGCGGCGACATTGACGAGATTGGCGTTGCAGAAGGCGAGCTTGACATGGCCGCCTTCGACGATGGCCTCGCGCAGCTCGGCGATCGCGGTATCGCGGGTCACCACGGCGATGCCGATGCCGCCGATATCGCGCTTGCCATAGCTTTGGCGCCGGCGGGGCTCGGCCTCGTTCGCGAGGGGCATAGAAAGCGCTGCAGGCACGGTCGTTTTCGATCCTGAGAACTGAGGCAGGCTCATGATGACGGGATGTGAAGGCGGAACCAGCACTCAGGTCAAGGCGAAGTCAAGCGAAAGGTGAACGCCGCCTTCACGCAATCCCGGAGAAAGAACTAACGGCGATCCCGCAGCAAAACCAATGACTTGTTCCGAACCGAGACGAAAGCCTACAAGACTGTCGCTTCCGTTGCGTCGGCGCCAGCCGCATCTGTTGCAGGGTGGGACGAACAGACCCCTGTCGTACCGTTTCGGAACGTCGGACGGGCGGTTTCAACTGCGGCAAAACGAGGTGAATGATTAACAGATTGCATAGCGGCCACGCGACGGCTGCAAGCCTGCAGCTTGGCTCTGGCTCGCCGCTCCCTCGCTCGCTAGGCTGGCTGGCAACGAATCCGGGGAGGCTGAGCGAATGAACCAAATCGATTTAAGAAAGCGCGTCGCCATCGTGACGGGAGGCGCGCAGGGGATCGGCCGCGCCGTGGCCGAGCGTTTCGCCGCAAGCGGTGCGACCGTCGCGATCTGGGATGTCGATGGCGGCCTCGCCGCGAAGACCGCCGCCGAAATCGGCCATGGCGCGACGGGCAGCGCGGTCGATGTCACCGACGCCGACGCCGTCCAGGCCGCGAGCGATGCGCTCGAAGCCAGACATGGCAGYGTCGAYATCCTCGTCACCAGCGCCGGSATCGCCGGGCCGAACCACAAGACCTGGGATTATCCGCTCGAGGACTGGGCGCGGGTGATGCGGCTCAACCTCGACGGCACGCTGCATTGCTGCCGTTCCGTGATCCCGGGCATGATCAAGCGCAATTACGGGCGCATCGTCCTCGTCGCSTCGATCGCMGGCAAGGAAGGCAACCCCAAYGCCTCGGCCTATTCSGCMTCGAAGGCGGCGGTGATCGCSYTRACCAARTCGCTCGGCAAGGAACTCGCCGACAAGGAYATCGCCGTGAACTGCATCACGCCTGCGGCGGCGCGCACCCGCATCTTCGACCAGATGAGCGACGAGCATATCGGCTACATGCTCGCGAAGATTCCACGCGGGCGCTTCCTGCTGCCGGAGGAGGTCGCCTCSATGGTCGSYTTCCTSGCYTCSGCCGAGAACAGCTTCACCACGGCGGGCGTCTTCGACCTCTCCGGCGGACGGGCGACGTATTAGGATTCACGATTCCCCATCGAAAAACGCCGTCATTCCGGACAAGCCGCGCTAGCGGCGCCGATCCGGAGTCCATCGTCGGCGTAGTTTTCGTCTCAAGACCGCACGACCCAGCTTGATGAYGCAGCCCAGCACCGAGACGCCGGATCGGAGAAGCAGCTTTGCCAAAAAGCGGTTCCCGCTTCCCAGCCTCCTGCTCTAGGGTCTGGGCTCACGATCGACGGACTTATGACCTGGCGCCCATGACGCAGACGCTTCCCTCCGCCGCCGTCCTCGGCGCCCGTGCCTTCGCCGCGCTTTCCGGCCTGAACCGCTTCTCCGACGAGCCGGGCAAGCTGACCCGCCTCTATCTCTCGCCGGCGCACAGGCAGGCGGCCGAATGGGTCAAGGGCGCGATGGAGGTGGCGGGGCTTTCCGCCTTCATCGACGCGGCCGGCTCGGTACAGGGTCGGCGCGAGGGCACGGTGCCGGGCGCGCCCGCCGTGCTGATCGGCTCCCATATCGACACGGTGAAGGATGGCGGGCGCTTCGACGGCAATCTCGGCGTCGTCGCCGGCATCCTCGCGGCGCAGGCGCTGCGCGATGCCGGGATCGGCCTGCCCTTTCCGATCGAGGTCGTTGCCTTCGGGGATGAGGAGAATGTCCGCTTTCCGACACATCTCTCCACCTCCGAGGCGCTGGCCGGCCATTACGACCCGGCCTGGCTCGAGGCGCGCGACAGCGAGGGCGTGAAGCTCGCCGACGCGCTCGTCGCCTTCGGCGGCAATCCGGCCGGCATCGCTTCGCTCACCCGCAAGCCCGGCTCGATCCGGGCCTATCTCGAAGTGCATATCGAGCAGGGGCCGGTGCTGGAGGCCGAGAACGAGCCAGTCGGCATCGTCACCGCCATCAACGCCCAGAGCCGGGCGCGCGTGCGCGTCACCGGCGAGGCAGGGCATGCCGGCACCGTGCCGATGGCCCTGCGCAAGGATGCCCTGACCGCCGCCGCCGAGATGGCGCTGGCGCTGGAAGAGATCGCCGCGGCGCATGAGCTCGCCGTCGGCACGGTCGGCGTGCTCAGCCCCGAGCCCGGCGCGACCAATGTCGTGCCCGGCGCCGCCGAATTCACCATCGACTACCGTGCGCCCCGGAACGAGACGCTGGCCGCGATGGAGGCGGCGATCCGCAACCGCTTCGGCGCCATCGCGGCGCGGCGCGGGGTCGGGCTGGAGATCGTGCCCTATGCGAAAGCCGAGGCCGTGCCGATGGACCCGCAGCTGCAGGACGCTTTCGCCGCCGGCATGGCCCGGGCCGGCAGCAACCTCTCCGCCCGGCGACTGCCCTCCGGCGCGGGACATGACGCGATGGCGATGGCGGCGATCGCTCCGGTCGCCATGCTGTTCGTGCGCAATGAGAAGGGCATCAGCCACTCGCCGCGCGAGAACATGACCGAGGCCGATGCCGGCACCGCCATCAAGGTCCTGCTCGAAACGCTGCTGGAACTGGCCGAACGTTCGAAATAGAAGGATTCCAGCCGCGACACCGCGCGCCATTCCGCCGCGCCCCCAAAAGGCCTAGGAGAGGCGCGCCGCAGGAGGCTGGCCATGGATTTCGAGAGTTTCTTCCGCAGCGAGCTCGACGGGCTGCGACGCGAGGGCCGCTACCGGGTCTTCGCCGATCTGGAGCGTCAGGTCGGACGTTTTCCGACCGCGACCTATCACGGCGAGAGCGGCCCGCGCGACGTCACCGTCTGGTGCTCGAACGACTATCTCGGCATGGGCCAGCATCCGAAGGTGCTCGCCGCGATGCACCAGGCGCTCGACGGCTCGGGCGCCGGCGCCGGCGGCACGCGCAATATCGGCGGCACCAACCACTACCATGTCCTGCTGGAGCGCGAGCTCGCCGATCTCCACGGCAAGGAAGCGGCGCTGATCTTCAATTCCGGCTATATGGCGAACTGGGCCGCGCTCTCGACGCTGGCCGCGCGCATCCCCGGCTGCATCGTCCTGACCGAYGCGCTGAACCATGCCTCGATGATCGAGGGCATCCGGCATTCGCGCGTCGAGAAGCACATCTTCGCCCATAACGACCCGGCCGATCTGCGCCGCAAGCTCGCCGCGCTCGACCCGGCCCGGCCCAAGCTGATCGCCTTCGAATCCGTCTACTCGATGGATGGTGACATCGCGCCGATCGCGGAGTTCTGCGATATCGCCGAGGAATTCGGCGCCATGACCTATTGCGACGAGGTCCATGCTGTCGGGCTCTACGGGCCGCGCGGCGGCGGCGTCTCGGAACGGGAGGGGCTGACCGGCCGGCTCACCCTGATCCAGGGCACGCTGGCGAAGGCCTATGGCGTGATCGGCGGCTATGTCGCCGGCTCGGCGGCGCTGTGCGACTTCATCCGCAGCTTCGCCTCCGGCTTCATCTTCTCGAGTTCGCTGCCGCCGGCGGTGGCGGCCGGCGCGATCGCCGCGATCGCGCATCTCAAGGAGAGCCCGGCCGAGCGCGAGCGCCAGCAGGACCGGGTGCAGGCACTGCGGCGCAAGCTCGACGCAGCCGGCATCCCGCATCTGGAGAACCCCAGCCATATCGTCCCGGTGATGGTCGGCGAGGCGAAGGCCTGCAAGGCGATCAGCGACGAATTGCTGGCGCGCTTCGACATTTATGTCCAGCCGATCAACTATCCGACCGTGCCGCGCGGCACGGAGCGGCTCAGGATCACGCCTTCACCCTTCCATTCGGATGCGGATATCGATGCGCTGGTGGCGGCGCTCGGTGCGATCTGGGCGCGGGATGGGCTGAAGCGCGCGGCCTGAGGCCGGTCAGCCGCGCTTGGCCACGATCATCAGGGTCGCCGAGAGCAACCCGAAGACCGTGGCGAGGCCAGCAAGGATCAGGGT
>NZ_JBFRDQ010000031.1:0-40121 GCF_052113865.1 Allobosea sp. TAB14
GCCCAGCATCGTCCCCAATGCTGCGGGCAGCCACGCCGCGACGACCGGATTGACGATTCCCGACGATCCGAGTTCCTCCGACAGTTGTGTCGCCACATAGAGCACGAACCCCGCCGCGACGCCAGCGATCACCAGTTTCGTGACACCACCAAAGCGGAAAAATCTTAAAGAAACGGATGCTGCCACCAGCACCATGGCGATCAGCAGCAGCGGGCGCGCCATAAGCGATTGATATCGCAGCTCATAAGGCGTCGTATCGAGGCCGGCGCGCTTCGTCCGCTCGATCGCCGTCGGCATGGACCAGAAGCCGACCGCCGCGGGCGGTGTGAAACTTTGGCGCATCTGATCCGGCTCCAGCGTCGTCGCGAGATCGTAGTTCTTGTAATTCTGTGGCTCTTCCGAGGCGGAGATCACGCGCGCATCGGAGAGCTGCCAGTGCCCGGGTCGCAGGATGGCCTGGCGGGCATCGATTCGGTCCCTGAAGGAGCCGTCCGGGTTGAAGTTGAAGATCGCGACCTGCGAGAGCCCGTCCTCGTCCGGCAAGGCACCGGCGGCACGGATGATCGCCTGGCCGTCGACGCTGCTCTGCCGCAGCCAGATTTCCGGCACGCTCGCGGCCGCCGGTCCGCCCGTGCGCACGAAGAGCCGGGTCTCGAGGGCGGTGGCGCGGCGCTTCATCTCGGAGGCGAGCGGGTTGTAGACCGTGATCGAGATCAGTCCGATCACCCCCGCCACCACGGCCGCCGGCTGCAGGAACTGCCAGGCCGAGACGCCGACCGAACGGGCGACGACCAGTTCGAGCTTCCGGCTCAGCGTCAGCAGCGCGAACATGCCGCCGAACAAGGCCGCGAAGGGGAAGATCTGCTCGGCGACGCTCGGAACGCGATAGAGCGCCAGCATGATGATGCGCGGCGTGGTGGCGATCGGCGAGTCGCCGGCCCGGCGCATCAGCTCGACGAAGTCGAGCGTACCGATCAGGAAAAAGAAGGTGCCGAACACGCTGATGATCGCGCGGGTGAAGCGCAGCGTCAGATAACGGCCGAGGGTTGTGAAGAGCAGCATCAGGCGCGCCGGAACCGGGCCGCCAGATTGACCAGCGGCAATGTCAGCGGGGCCGTCATCCGGGCGAGGACCGGTCGCAGCCGCTCGCCGTAATAGATGAGGGCTACCGCCAGGAGCCTCGTTCGGGTTCTGGTTGATCAGCTCCCAGGTCGAGCGCTCGCGCGGCTTGTAGACCACCTTGTCGCCATCGCCTTCGCCGGCCCCGCCGGTCGGATCGCCGGTCAGCGCCGAGAGATTGAGGGCGTAGCGCTCGAAGGAGATGATCGAGGTCGTGTTGGTGTTCTTGGCCTCGCGCTGGATCGTGCCTTTTTCCAGCATCAGGAAGCTCTGGCCCTCCGCCTCGACGGTGCGTCCCCGCTCGGCGAGGTAGATCGAGGGCTGCGTCGGGTCGCGCCGGTCCTGCATGAAGATGCCGACCAGCGAGTCGCCCACCTTTTCGCGGTAGTGGAAGGTCACGCCGGAATCGAGCGAGACGAACTGGCCTTCCTTGACGACGTTGGTGACGAAATCGGCCCGGATCAGGGTGATGAGGTCGCGCAGCATCCGGAAGCTTGCCGGCATCACCGACACCGTCATCCAGGCGACGACGACGGCCGTCGCCACGGTCAGGACCAGGAAGGGGCGCGTGACGCGGTGCGGCGCGATGCCGGCCGCGTTCATGACGATGAGCTCGGAATCGCCGTTGAGCTTGTTCAGCGTGTAGAGYGTCGACATGAACAGCGCGACCGGCGCGATGCCCGCGACCAGCGCTGGCAGCGAGAGCAGGGTCACGGTCAGGAAGATCAGGACCGTCTGGCCCTTGCCAGTGATGAGGTCGACCTCGCGCAGCGCCTGTGTCACCCAGATCACGCCGGTGAGGCCGAGCAGCAGCACGATCGCCGCGCCCGCCGCGGTCTTGAGGATGTATCGGTCGAGGCGGTTCAGGAACACGCGTTGCTTTCCGGCAGGCGGGGAACCGAAGGGCCCCGAGGTGGTTCGTCGAACTCACCCTATGGTATAGGCGGATTTGCGGCGCAAACGGGAATCGTCCGCGCCGTGTCCTCCAACTGTCTCTTCCAAGCTATTTTCGCAAGATTGTGAGCGGATCATGTCGCAGCGCCTGAAGCTYGAGRTCAAAGCCCCGGATACGGTCGAGGGACACGATCTCGTCGTCCTCGTTTCCGACACGCTGACCCTGTCGGGAGCGGCGCAGGAGGCGGCGGGGCCGGGCGCGCAGGCGCTGCTCGCGCGGGCGGCCGCCGCGGAGCGCTTCAAGGGCAAGGTCTATGCCGGGCTGACGCTGCCTGCGCCCGAAGGCGCCGCCTATGAGCGGCTGATCGCGATCGGCACCGGATCCGCCGCCGATCGCGGCGAGCTCGATTTCGTGAAGCTCGGCGGAGTGATCGCAGGCCGGCTTGCCGCCGGGCGTAGCGCGGAGATCGTCCTCGCCCTGCCGGAGGGCATGGTGGAGGCGAAACAGGCCGCCGATCTGGCGCTGGGCCTCAGGCTGCGGAGCTATGTCTTCGACCGCTACAAGACGAAGAGCAAGGACAAGGACGAGACCGGCTCCATCGCGGTCACGCTCCGGGTGGCCGATCCCGCGGCCGCGAAGAAGGCCCTGAAAGCGGCGGATGCCATCGCTGCCGGTGTCGTTCTGGCGCGCGATCTCGTCAACGAGCCGCCGAACGTCCTTTATCCGGAGGAGTTCGCCGATCGTGCGAAGAAGCTCGAAAAGCTCGGCGTCGAGGTCGAGATTCTCGACGAGAAGGAGCTGAAGAAGATCGGCATGCGGGCGCTGCTCGGCGTCGGTCAGGGCTCGCGCCGCGAGAGCCGCGTCGTCGTCATGCGCTGGAACGGCGCCGGCAAGGACGAGCAGCCGGTCGCCTTCATCGGCAAGGGCGTCACCTTCGACACCGGCGGAATCTCGCTGAAGCCCGGCGCCGGCATGGAGGACATGAAGGGCGACATGGCAGGCGCGGCCTGCGTCGTCGGCCTTATGCACGCGCTCGCGGCCCGCAAGGCGAAGGTCAACGCCATCGGCGTGATCGGCCTCGTCGAGAACATGCCGGACGGCAATGCCCAGCGCCCGGGCGACATCGTGACCTCGCTCTCCGGCCAGACCATCGAGATCATCAACACCGACGCCGAGGGCCGGCTCGTCCTGGCCGATGTGCTCTGGTACGCGCAAGGGCGCTTCAAGCCGCGCTTCATGATCAACCTGGCGACGCTGACGGGGGCGATCCTGGTCGCGCTGGCGCAGGAGAATGCCGGCCTCTTCACCAACAGCGACGAGCTGGCGCAGCGCCTGACGGCGGCCGGCCTCGCGACGGGCGAGACGGTCTGGCGCATGCCGCTCGGCGGTGAAGGACCATTACGAAGGGTGATTCGCTTTCTCAGGAAGTAGCGGTAAAGTTTTGGGTCGCAGGGGTTTTTATGGCTGAGATCCTGTTCTTCCATCTGCAGTCGCGCCCGCTCGAGCAGGTCCTGCCGACCATCCTCGACCGGGCGCTGGCGCGTGGTCAGAAGGTCGTGGTGGAGGTTTCCAGCCAGGAGCGGATGAGCGTCGTCGACGACCATCTCTGGACCTATGCCGATGAGAGCTTCCTGCCGCATGTCACGGCGATGGAAGCCGACGCGGCCAAGAACCCGATCGTGGTGACGACGCAGGCGCATAACCCCAATGCCGCGCAGGTGAGAATCTGCGCGGATGGCGTTCGCATTCCGGACGCAATGCAGGACTACGAGCGCGTCGTTCTGATATTCGATGGTGACGATCCCGAGGCGCTCAGTGCCGCTCGCGAGGATTGGAAGAAGGCGAGGGCCTCCGGACATGCCGCCAGCTACTGGCAGCAGGACGAAGCCGGCCGCTGGGAGAAGAAAGCGTGAGACTGCCTGTCCTGTTCCTCTGCGCCGCGGCGCTCGGCGGCTGCTCGGTCGACATGGGCGGCTTCGCCTTCCAGTCGGAGACGAAAGGTGGCGTCACCACCACGACGACGACCACCGGCAGCGCCGGCATCTCGACGCGCGAGCCGGTGCTGACGCCGGAAGGCGAGTGCAGCGTCGGCGTCTCGCTCGACCCCTCGACGCGGCCGCTGCCCAAGGAGATCGCGCCTGGCATCACCGAATGCGAGCTGGTCAAGCTCAAGGGCAAGGCCCCGACCGACGTGCTGATCGGCGAGAGCGGCAAGGGCCAACGCGAGGTGCAGGTGCTCTATGCCGAGCCCGGCGGGCGCGAGCTTTATCTGTTCACTGACAACAGGTTGGGCCGAATCGTGAAGCCGGGCGGGGAGGGCTGAGCGGCGTCCGCTCGGCCGTCATCCCCGGGCTTGCCAGGGGAGCCCCGTGACGGCACTCTCAATTCAACAAGACGTTCAGCGGATCTAGACCGGCGTATGTTCTCGTCGGGCAGCAGGACATGGAAGCGACCAGAGATGATCATGGACGGTAGGAATGCCGATTCCGGCAAGATGGACGAGATTGCTCTGCTGGAGCGTCGCGCGGGGCTTCTCAACCGCCGGTCGTTTCTGGCCGGCTCCGCCATGGGGCTCGGCGCGCTGACGCTGGGCGGTTGCGCGATCTCCGACGGCATGAGCCTCGCCGAGGCGGAGAAGGTCTACGGGCCCGTGCCTGAGGAGAAATTCCCGATCCCGGCGGTCGACGTCACCAAGGTCGATCCGAAATATTTCCGCAAGACCGTGCGCTACGAAACCAAGGAAGCGCCCGGCACGATCATCGTCGATCCCGGCAATTACTACGTTTACCGCATCGAGGAAGACGGAGCCGCCACACGCTACGGCGCCAATGTCGGCCGCGACGGGTTCCGCTGGAACGGCGACGCCTATGTCGGGCGCAAGTCCGAATGGGCGACCTGGACACCGCCCAAGGAAATGATCAAGCGCCAGCCCGAGGCCGCCAAATACGCCCGCGGCATGCCGGGCGGCCTCGACAACCCGCTCGGCGCTCGCACGCTCCATCTCTATCAGAACGGCGTCTACACGCTCTACACGATCTATGCGTCGAGCGATCCCGAGTCGATCGGCTCGGGGGTCACGAGCGGCTGTGTCGGCCTGCTCAGCCAGGACATGATCCACCTGTACAATCGCACGCCGGTCAAGACGAAGGTGGTCGTCCTGCCGGCCTAGGCGCCAGCGTCAACCCCTGGTTTTTAGCACTGCCGGTGCGGGCAGCGGGCATTTGATGCTCGCTGCGGCGCCGTCGATGGCGGATGCCCGGACCTCAGGCAGCCACTCCGCTGCCATCCTGGCCCGCAGGAGGCTCCGGCAGCCATGTCTCCAACGCGCTGCGGCCTGTCTCGGTCAGCGCGTAGACGCCACGCTCGGAGCGCTCGAACCAGCCATAGACATTCCGGCGCAGGATCTTCTGGGCATCGGGGAAGGATCGCTTGAGATCGCGCGGCCGTTGCGGCGCCGATGTCATCGCTGCGGCGCAGGCGAGCGCCTGCTGGCGATAGGCCGTCATGATCGGCTTGCGCGTGCCTCCGCCGGCGGCGGGGTCGCCCTGGCGTCGTTTATGCTCCTCGACCAATCTCGAGCGCCGGCGCGGATCCTTCCGGGGCGTCGGCGCGGTGGGAGACACCAGGACGTCGACGCGGCCGGATGAGGAGACGCCCAGCAGTCCAAAACCGAGGCGTCGGCAGAGATTGCGATATCGCGGATCGCTTTCGCGGCCCTTGCCCTTGGCGGAAAGCTGGGCGGCCAGCCAGATCTCGTCGCCGAGGCTCATTCTGTCCACGCCCTGCAGGACGAGCTCCAGATTGAACGTCAGCTTGAGCTCGCCGATGACCACCACGGCCGGATCGTCATCCCGCAGCCCGACGAGATCGCAATGCCCGATTTCGCCCTTGACGCTATAGCCGAGGCCCTCGAGGAAGCGTTTGACGGGTAGATAAAGGGACGTTTCCACATCGGATCTCCGGGCAACCCGTCGAGCATGCCCCGATAGTCGTTTCAGAGAGGCAAACGCCGCCGCGAACGGGCGCACGACATGCGCCGCTTGCTCGGATACACGCGTGCCTGGCTCGGACCATGTTCGTTCGGCCCGAAGCGCGTGCTTCAGGCGCTCTCCAGCTCCTCGCCCAGCACCAGCCACTCCTCCTCCGCCGCCGCGAGCGCTTCCGCCAGCTCGGCCCGCTGGCGGGAGAGCTGCAGCGCCTTGTCGGGCTCGCGCGAAAAGGCGCCGTTGGCGAGCGCGGCATCGACCTTCTCGATGAGGCCCGTCAGCTTGGCGATGCGTGCCTCGGCGAGGTTGAGCTTCTGCCGGAGCGGCCCTTGCGCCACGCGCTTGGTCGCCGCTTCCTTGCGCTCGTCCGCTTTCGGCTTCGCAGTGGCCTCCGGCGCCGGCTTGCCGCGCCTTTCGGCTTTGGCTGCGCCGAGCACATAGGTGCGGTAGTCGTCCATGTCGCCGTCGAAATTCTTCACCGTGCCGCCCGCGACCAGCCAGAGCCTGTCGGCGCAGGCCTCGATCAGGAAGCGGTCGTGGCTGACCAGCATGACGGCGCCGGGATAGTCGTTGATCGCATTGACCAGCGCCGTGCGGCTGTCGATATCGAGATGGTTGGTCGGCTCGTCGAGGATCAGCAGATGCGGCCCGTGGAAGGTCGCGAGCCCGAGCATCAACCGTGCCTTCTCGCCGCCGGAGAGCAGCTTCACCGGCGTATCCGCCTTGGACGCGGGGAAGCCGATCTGCGCCGCCTTGGAGCGCACTTTTGCCTCAGGCGCATCCGGCATCAGATCGCGCAGATGGCCGACCGGCGTATCCTCGATCCGCAATTCGTCGAGCTGGTGCTGGGCGAAATAGGCGGTCTCCAGCTTGCTCGACTTCTTCATCTCGCCGGACATGGCGTCGAGCCGGCCGCCGATCAGCTTGCAGAAGGTCGACTTGCCGTTGCCGTTGGAGCCGAGCAGCGCGATGCGATCGTCCGGCGCGAGGCTGAGATTGAGCCGCGACAGCACCTTGCGCTCGCCATAGCCAGCGCTCGCATCCTCCAGCACGATCATCGGCGGCGAGAGCGGCTTCTCGGGGCCCGGGAAGGCGAAGGGCTGGACGTCGCGGTCGACGATTGCCGCAATCGACTCCATCTTCTCCAGCCGCTTGACGCGCGACTGGGCCTGCCGCGCCTTCGAAGCCTTGGCCTTGAAGCGGTCGACGAAGGCCTGGAGATGCTTGCGCTCGGCGTCCTGCTTCTCCTTGGCGCGGGCGAGCTGCATCTGCTTCTCGGCCCGCTGCTTCTCGAAGGAGGAATAGCCGCCGCGATAGAGCGTGAGCTTGCCCTGGTCGAGATGCATGATGTGGTCGACCGAGGTGTCCAGCAATTCGCGATCATGGCTGATGACGATCACGGTATGCGGATAGCGCTCGAGGTAATCGTAGAGCCAGAGCGTGCCTTCGAGGTCGAGATAGTTGGTCGGCTCGTCGAGCAGCAGCAGGTCGGGCTCCGAGAACAGCACGGCCGCCAGCGCGACGCGCATGCGCCAGCCGCCCGAGAAATCGGAGCAGGGCCGCTGCTGCGCTTCCTCGTTGAAGCCGAGCCCGTGCAGCACCATAGCGGCGCGGGCCGGCGCGGAATGGGCGCCGATATCGGCGAGCCGCGTCTCGATCTCGGCGATGCGATGCGGATCGGTCGCGGTCTCGCTCTCCTTCATCAGGGCGGTGCGCTCGATGTCGGCGGCGAGCACGACCTCGATCAGCGATTCCGGCCCGCCCGGCGCCTCCTGTGCAACGCCGCCGATGCGCCGTCCCTTCGGCAGGCTGATATTGCCGCTTTCGGTACCGAGATCACCGGTGATGATCTTGAACAGCGTCGTCTTACCGGTGCCGTTGCGACCGACGAAACCGACGCGCGCGCCATCGGGAATTGCGGCGCCGGTGTGGTCGAGCAGCAGGCGCTCGCCGAGGCGATAGGTGATGTCGTTGATCGTCAGCATTCCGGCGATGTAGGGCGGTCGGCCGGAAAAGCCAATCGAAAGCGCGAAACGGGGCAAACGTCACGATTTCGTCACGATCCTGCCGCGGCGCGGCCCGCTGGCGCCTTCACCCAACGGAAATGCAGTAATTCTTCGATTCGCGAGGCTGTCTTCGATGCATGCCTACCCGTTCCAAGTCGCGTCCCGCCCTGTTTCCTTCCTGGCGCCTCTGATGATCTGCGTCGCGATCATCCTCGGCAGCGTTGCGGCGCTTACGGCGATCGTTCCGTTCTCCTGATCCTGTTGCGGCAACCGATGCGGCGGCGCGCGGCTTTGCAGCCGGCGGTGCTTGTCGCCGGCGATGCCAGCCGCTAACGCTGGATCATGACGCGCACCGCTTTCTACACCGGCTCCTTCGACCCCGTGACCAACGGCCATGCCGACGTCATCGCCGCCGCGGCAGGGCTTTGCGACAGGCTGGTCGTCGCGATCGGCGTTCACCCCGGCAAGGCGCCGCTTCTCCCCGTCGAGCAGCGCGCCGATCTGGTGCGCGCAGTCGCATCCCCGCTGCTGGCGGCGAAGGGGGCCGTGCTCGACGTCGTGACCTTCGACGATCTCGCCGTCGACGCGGCCCGTCGCGCGGGCGCCACGCTCATCATCCGCGGCCTGCGCGACGGCACTGATCTCGATTACGAGATGCAGATGGCCGGCATGAACGGCACGATGGCGCCCGATGTGCAGACGGTCTTCCTGCCGGCCTCGCCCGGTGTGCGCCACATCACCGCGACGCTGGTCCGGCAGATCGCGGCGATGGGCGGCGATGTTTCGGCTTTCGTGCCGCCGCCGGTGCTGGCGGCGCTGAAGGCGCGCTTCGCCAAAGGCTGAAGCATAAACGGCCGTCATTCCGGATCATGGCCCGGAATGACGGATCCGGTTCCAGCTCGGCCGACGGGGCAGGGCGCAAGACACATAACTTCGCCATCTTCCGCCGCTTTCTGCCGATTTTGGTTTGCATTTTGCCGAGAGCGATGGTGTCTCTCAGGTGAAGCGACTCGTCGCGCAGGGCCCTGCGCGACGCCCTCCGACAGGTTTTCCGATGCGTCTTTCCCGCTATTTCCTGCCCATTCTGCGCGACACGCCCAAGGAAGCGGAGATCGTCTCGCACCGGCTGATGCTGCGCGCCGGCATGATCCGTCAGGAATCGGCCGGCATTTATGCGTGGCTGCCGCTGGGCCTGCGCGTGCTCGACAAGATCTGCAAGGTCGTGCGCGAGGAGCAGAACCGCTCGGGCGCCGTCGAGATCCTGATGCCGACCATCCAATCGGCCGATCTCTGGCGCGAGAGCGGGCGCTACGACGCCTATGGCAAGGAGATGCTGCGCATCAAGGACCGGCATGATCGCGACATGCTSTACGGSCCGACCAAYGAGGAGATGRTCACCGASATCKTCCGGKCCTATGTSAAGTCCTACAAGGACCTGCCGCTCAATCTCTACCAYATCCAGTGGAAGTTCCGCGACGAGGTGCGCCCGCGCTTCGGCGTGATGCGCGGCCGCGAATTCCTGATGAAGGACGCCTATTCCTTCGACCTCGACAAGGACACGGCCCGCCACGCCTATAACCGCATGTTCACCGCCTATCTGCGCACCTTCGCGCGGCTCGGCCTGAAGGCGATCCCGATGCGCGCCGATACCGGCCCGATCGGCGGCGACCTGTCTCACGAGTTCATCGTTCTGGCCTCGACGGGCGAGAGCGAGGTGTTTTGCCACAGCGACTATCTGAACTTCCAGACTCCGGCGGTCGACACCGATTTCGACAGCGTTCCGGGCCTGCAGGGCGTCGTCGACAAGTGGACGAGCCTTTATGCCGCCACGGAGGAGATGCACGACAAGGCCGCTTTCGAAGCGATTCCCGAGGAGAAGCGCGTCTCGGCGCGCGGCATCGAGGTCGGTCACATCTTCTATTTCGGCACCAAATATTCCGAGCCCATGGGCGCGAGCGTGGCCGGACCGGACGGCCAGCCCGTGCTGCTGCACGGCGGCTCCTACGGCATCGGCCCGAGCCGCCTCGTCGCCGCGCTGATCGAGGCCAGCCATGACGATGCCGGCATCGTCTGGCCCGAGGAGATCGCACCCTTCGACATCGCCGTCATCAACCTCAAGGCGGGCGACGCCGCGACCGACGGCGCAGCCGAACGCCTCTACAAGGACCTGCTCGCCAAGGGTTACGATGCGCTGCTCGACGACACCGACGACCGGCCGGGCGCCAAATTCGCCACCGCCGACCTGATCGGCGTGCCCTGGCAGATCATCGTCGGCCCCAAGGGGCTGGTCGAGGGCAAGGTCGAGATCAAGCGCCGTGCCGGCGGCGAGCGCGAGCTCGTCTCGCTGGAGGCCGCTCTCGACCGCTTCAAGGGCAAGGCGGCGTGACGGGATATCGGGCAGCGGGATATTGGGCATGAGCGCCGTCGCCGAAAGTTCGGACATCCCGACCGGCACGAAGCCTTTTGCCGGCTTCGAATGGCTGCTCGCCGGGCGCTATCTCCGGACGCGCCGGCGCGAGGGCTTCGTCTCGGTCATCGCCGGCTTCTCGTTTCTCGGCATCATGCTCGGCGTCGCGACGCTGATCATCGTGATGTCGGTGATGAACGGCTTCCGCAAGGAGCTGCTCGAGAAGATCGTCGGCGTGAACGGCCATATCTTCGCGACCCCGATCGACCGGCCCCTCGACGATTACGACAGCGTGGCCGAGCGGCTGCGCAAGATCACCGGCATCCAGCTCGCCATCCCGCTGGTCGAGGGCCAGGCCCTGGCATCCTCACAGACCGGCAATAACGGCGTGCTCGTGCGCGGCGTGCGCGAGGCCGACATCAAGGCGATCCCCTTCATCGGCGGCAACATCAAGTCCGGCACGCTCGATGGCTTCGATGCCGCTCCGCCCGGCGTCGCCATCGGCATCCGCCTCGCCAATGCGCTCGGCGTCCAGGTCGGGGACACGATCACGCTGGTGACGCCGCAGGGCGCCTCGACGCCCTTCGGCACGGCGCCGCGCATCAAGGCCTACCCGGTCAAGGCGATCTTCTCGATCGGCATGACCGAGTTCGACGGCACCTTCGTCTACATGCCGCTCGCCGAGTCCCAGGCCTATTTCAACCGCGACGGCGATGTGAACGTCATCGAGATCTTCGTCGACAATCCCGACAACACGCAGAAGGTCCGCGACGCCATCGAAGCGGATGCGCCGCGCCCGCTCGTCCTCTCCGATTGGCGGCAGCGGAATCGCAGCTTCTTCAATGCGCTGGAAGTCGAGCGCAACGTCATGTTCATCATCCTGACGCTGATCGTGCTGGTGGCGGCGCTCAACATCGTCTCCGGCCTGATCATGCTGGTGAAGGACAAGACCGAGGACATCGCGATCATGCGCACCATGGGCGCGACGGCCGGCACGGTTCTGCGCGTCTTCCTGATCACCGGCGCGGCCATCGGCGTCGTCGGCACGCTCGCCGGGCTGATTCTCGGCGTTCTCTTCTCCCACTACATCAAGTCGATCATGGCCGCGCTGAACTGGATCACCGGTGCCAATCTCTGGGATCCGACGGTGCGCTTTCTCAGCGACATCCCCTCGGTCCTCGACTGGCGCGACGTCGTGAACGTCGTCCTGATGGCGCTGACGCTGTCGCTGCTGGCGACGCTCTATCCGGCCTGGAAGGCGGCGCGGCTCGACCCCGTCAAAGCGCTGAGGATGGGCTGATGGCGCAGGAAACGCCCGCGCTCTTCCTGTCGCAGGTCGAGCGTTTCTATCCGCAGGCGGATGCGCCGCTCGAAGTGCTGCGCAAGGCCGATTTCGCGCTCTGGCCGGGCGAGGTCGTCGCGCTGGTGGCGCCGAGCGGCACCGGCAAGTCGACCCTGCTGCATGTCGCCGGCCTGCTGGAGAAGCCGGATGGCGGCGAGGTCTTCGTCGGCGGGCTGGCCACCACCAAGCTCGACGACAAGGGCCGCACGCGGCTGCGCCGCACCGAGATCGGCTTCGTCTATCAGTTCCACCATCTCCTGCCGGAATTCACGGCGCTGGAGAACGTCGTGCTGCCGCAGCGCATCCGCGGGCTGGACCGGGATGTCGCGGAGGAAYGGGCGGCGGAGCTCCTGRGCTTTCTCGGTCTCGGCCAGCGGCTCGACCATCTGCCGGGCGAGCTCTCGGGCGGCGAGCAGCAGCGCGTCGCCATCGGCCGCGCTGTCGCCAACGGCCCGCGCCTGCTGCTGGCCGACGAGCCGACCGGCAATCTCGATCCGCAAACCGCGCAGCATGTCTTCGGCACGCTGATCGCGCTCGCCCGCGCCTCCGGGCTCGCGGCGCTGATCGCGACGCACAACCTCGATCTCGCCCGCAAGATGGACCGCCAGGTCACCATCCGCGAAGGGCTGGTCGTGCCGCTGGCTTGAGAGCCTGCCGCCATTCCCGGGCGTCGCGGAGCGGCGACCCGGAGCTCCCCTGCCTGATGAACTGCGGAACCACCCCGTCATTCCGGCCGCAGCGAAGCGGAGGGCCGGGATCCATGATAGGGCGCTCCGCTCTACGATGGATCCCGGATCTACGCGGCTTCGCCGCTTGTCCGGGATGACGGGGTGGCTCCGCAGTTCATTTTGCCAGAGATGCTCGGGTCGAGCCCGAGCATGACGCGGTTTTACGCCAGGCGAGGCGCCACAAGCGTCAACGGCAGGAGGGGGCGGGAGGCGCGCCGTCCACAGCCGGCCCGAAGAGGCTATCGACGGGCGCCCCCAGGGAGTTCCATAAGAAAAGGCACGGGTGAGCGAGTCGCGGCGCGGCGGCGGGAGAGGGACATGGGACGGGACGCAGGCGAGACACGCATCCTGTCGGACATCGGCTTCGTCCATCTCCATGTCCATTCGAGCTATTCCTTGCTCGAAGGCGCGATGACGGTCACGACGCTCGCCAAGATGGCCGCCGCCGACGGCCAGCCGGCGCTGGCGCTGACGGACACTGACAATCTCTTCGGCGCGCTGGAATTCTCCGAGAAGCTCTCCGGCTCCGGCTTGCAGCCGATCGTCGGTGTGCAGCTCTCGGTCGATTTCGCCGATGARGGCGAGGGCGGCCGCAGGCCGGTGCAGCCGCAGCGCCTGCCGCATATCGTCCTGCTCGCCATGGACGAGGCCGGTTACGGCAATCTGATGAAGCTCGTCAGCGAGGCTGCGCTGGCGACCGGCGGCGCCGGCCAGCCAGTGACCACGATCGAGCGCCTTGCGGCCTACCATGACGGGCTGATCGCGCTGACGGGCGGCAGCGAAGGGCCGGTCGATACGGCGCTGCGCAATGGCCAGATTCCCGTGGCGGCGGCGCGGCTCGCCACGCTCGCTCAAATCTATGGCGACCGGCTCTATGTCGAGATCCAGCGCCATGGCGGCGAGAACGAGGCGGCGCTGGAGGCGCATCTCCTGCGCCTCGCCTATGATGCCGATCTGCCGATCGTCGCGACCAACGAGCCCTTCTACGCCAAGCCCGCCGATTTCGACGCCCATGACGCGCTGCTGGCCGTGGCCGAGGGGCGCCTTGTCTCGGACGGCACGCGCCGCCGCGTCACGCCTGAGCACTATTTCGCTTCGCGCGCCGAGATGAAACGGCGCTTCGCCGACCTGCCGGAAGCGCTGGCGAACACCGTCGAGATCGCGATGCGCTGCCATTGGCGCGTCACCACCCGCAAGCCGATCCTGCCGCGCTTCGGCGAGGAGGGCCGCGACGAGGCCGAGGAATTGCAGGAACAGGCGCGCGCCGGTCTTGCCGCGCGGCTCGCCAAGCATGGCCCGGCCGAGGGCTTCTCCGTCGAGGATTACGAGAAGCGGCTCGATTTCGAGCTCTCGATCATCACCCGGATGAAGTTCCCGGGTTACTTCCTGATCGTCTCGGACTTCATCAAATGGGCCAAGGCCCAGGATATCCCGGTTGGCCCGGGTCGCGGCTCGGGCGCTGGCTCGCTCGTCGCCTATGCGCTGACCATCACCGACGTCGATCCGCTGCGCTTCGGCCTGCTCTTCGAGCGCTTCCTCAACCCGGATCGCGTCTCGATGCCGGACTTCGACATCGACTTCTGCCAGAACCGRCGYGAAGAGGTGATCGACTACGTCAAGCACCATTACGGGCAGGAGCGCGTCGCCCAGATCATCACCTTCGGCACGCTGCTCGCCCGCGGCGTGCTGCGCGACGTCGGCCGCGTGCTGGAAATGCCCTATGGCCAGGTCGACAAGCTGACCAAGCTGGTGCCGCAGAACCCGGCCAAGCCGATCTCGCTGAAGGATGCCATTGAGGGCGAGCCGAAGCTGCAGCAGGCGGCCGAAGAGGAGCCGATCGTCGCGCGGCTGCTCGAAATTGGCCAGAAGCTGGAAGGGCTTCACCGCCATGCTTCGACTCACGCCGCAGGCGTGGTGATCGGCGACCGGCCGCTCGAACAGCTCGTCGCGCTCTCGGTCGATCCGCGCACCGGCATGCGCGTCACCCAGTTCAACATGAAATGGGTCGAGCAGGCCGGGCTGGTGAAGTTCGACTTCCTCGGCCTCAAGACGCTGACCACGCTGACCACGGCGGTGAAGCTCATCGCCCAGCGCGACATCCAGATCGACCTCGCCCAATTGCCCTTCGACGACCCGCCGACCTACGCCATGCTGGCGCGCGGCGAGACGGTCGGCGTGTTCCAGGTGGAATCGGTCGGCATGCGCAAGGCGCTGGTCGAGATGAAGGCCGACCGGATCGAGGATCTGATCGCGCTGGTCGCGCTCTACCGTCCCGGCCCGATGGACAACATCCCGACCTATTGCCGCCGAAAGCTCGGGCTGGAGGATCCGACCTATCTCCATCCCGGCATGGAGCCCTATCTGCGCGAGACGCACGGCATCATCGTCTACCAGGAACAGGTGATGCAGGTCGCGCAGGCGCTCTCGGGTTATTCGCTCGGCGAAGCCGACCTGCTGCGCCGCGCCATGGGCAAGAAGATCAAGGCGGAGATGGACGCCCAGCGCGACCGTTTCGTGAAGGGCGCCATCGAGGGCGGCATCAAGAAGGACATCGCCTCCGAGATCTTCGACCTCCTGGCGAAGTTCGCCGACTACGGCTTCAACAAGAGCCATGCGGCGGCCTATGCGGTCGTCGCCTTCCAGACCGCCTATCTCAAGGCGAACTTTCCCGTAGAGTTCCTCGCCGCGTCGATGACGCTCGACATGGGCAACACCGACAAGCTCTCGGAATTCCGCCGCGATGCCGAGCGGCTCGGTATCAAGGTCGAGCGACCGGCGATCAACCATTCCGGCGTCGAGTTCGACGTCGCCGAGGGCAAGATCTTCTACGCGCTCGGCGCCATCAAGGGCGTCGGCCGGGCGGCGGTCGAGGCGCTGGTCGTGGCGCGCGAGTCCGGCGGTCCCTTCCGCGATCTCGCCGATCTCGCGCGCCGCATCGACACCAGGCTGGTCAACCGCCGCACGCTGGAAGCGCTCATCGCCGCCGGCGCGCTCGACGAGCTGCAGGAGGACAGGGCCCGCGCCATGGCCGCCATCGATGGCATGCTGGCGCTCTCCAACCGCACCCGCGACGAGGCGGCCGCCGGCCAGTTCGACCTGTTGAGCGGCGGCGTCGTCCAGGAAGCCTTCCGCATCCCGCAGGTCGAGCCCTGGGCTCCGGCCGAGAAGCTCAAGCGCGAGCACGAGGCGGTCGGCTTCTTCCTCTCGGGCCATCCGCTCGACGATTACGAGCATGTGCTGAAGCGCCTGCGCGTGCAGCGCTATGCCGATTTCGCCCAGACGGTGCGCGCCAACGGCACCGGCGTCGGCAAGGTCGCGGTCTCCGTCATCGACAAGTCGGAGCGGCGCACCAAATCCGGCAACAAGATGGGCATCGTCAATCTGTCGGATCCGAGCGGCCAGTTCGAGGCGGTCCTGTTCTCGGAAGGGCTGATGCGCTACCGCGATTTGCTCGAGCCGGGCAGGGCGCTGGTGCTGCGGCTTTCCGCCGTGCTCGACGGCGAGGAGGTGCGTCCGCGCATCGAGGATGTCGAGGTGCTCGACGATCTCGCCTCGCGCCAGAAGCAGGACCTCCTGATCTATCTGCGYGACGACAAGGCCGTGCCCTCCATCGCCGAGCGCATCCGGCCGCGCGGCGAGGCTTCGCGCTCCGACGGCAAGGTATCGATCGTCATGATTCTCGACGATGGTGCGCAGGAGGTCGAGATCGAGCTGCCGGGCAAATACCCGGTCACCCAGCAGGTCGCCAATGCGGTGCGCGCCGCTCCCGGTGTTGTGAGCGTCGAACTGCGTTGAGACCTGCCGGCCGGCCTGTTTCCCGCCTTGCCGGCACTTGCCCGCGGCATGGGGTTGAAGCACGCTGTAGACCGCAAGGAGGGCGGCCATGGCTGGACCGTTCGAGATCGACAGGCGCATGCTGATCGCGGGGGCGACGGTGCTGACCGTTGCCGGCGTACCGCATGGCGCCCGGGCACAGGAGACACCCGTGATCGACGAGCGCGCCGTTCTCATCGTCGTCGATGTCCAGAACGATTTCTGCCCCGGCGGCAACCTTGCCGTTCCCAGGGGCGACGAGGTCGTCCCGGTCATCAACGCGCTGGCGAAGCGCTTCTCGAACATCGTGCTGACGCAGGACTGGCACCCGGCCGGGCATTCCTCCTTCGCCTCCAGCCATCCCGGCAAGAAGCCGTTCGAGACGGTCGAGATGCCTTACGGCCGGCAGGTGCTCTGGCCGGATCACTGCATCCAGGGCTCGAAGGGGGCGGAGTTCCGCGCCGATCTCGACGTTTCCAGCGCACAGGCSATCATCCGCAAGGGCTATCGCCGCGAGGTCGACAGCTAYTCCGGCTTCKTCGAGGCCGACCGCAAGACCCCGACCGGCCTCACCGGCTATCTCAGGGAGCGCGGCATCCTGCGCGCCGTCATCGTCGGGCTCGCCACCGATTTCTGCGTGAGCTGGACGGCGCAGGACGCGTCCGCCGCCGGCTTCGAGACCTATGTCGTCGAGGATGCCTGCCGCGCCATCGATCTCGAAGGCTCGCTGGAGAAGGCCTGGGCCGAGATGGCCGAGAACGACGTCACCCGGATCAGGGTGAGCGACCTGCCGGGCTGAGCCGCGTCGGTGTCACGCGCCCAGCGCCTGCTCGATCTCATCCAGCTCCTGCGCCGCCACCGGCGTCCGGTCTCCGGTCGCCGGCTCGCCGATGAACTCGGCGTCAGCATTCGCACGCTCTATCGCGATATCGTCACGCTGCAGGGGCAGGGCGCCCCGATCGAGGGCGAGCCCGGCCTCGGCTATGTGCTGAAACCGGGCTTCATGCTGCCGCCGCTGATGTTCGGCGAGGACGAGATCGAGGCGCTGCTGCTCGGCTCGCGCTGGGTCGCGGACCGCGCCGACGGCCCGCTCGCTCTCGCCGCGCGCGATGCCATGGCGAAGATCGTCGCCGTGCTGCCACCCGACCTGACGCGCCGCGTCGAGGATGCGGTGCTGATCCTCGGGCCGGGGCGGGCGATCGCCGCCGGAGAGGGCATCGATCTCGCCGCCATGCGGCGCACGATCCGCGCCGAGCGCCGGGCTCGCATGGCCTACGGCGACGGGCAGGGGCGGGCGAGCGAGCGCATCGTCTGGCCGCTGGCGCTGTCCTTCTTCGATCATGTCCGCGTCCTCGTCGCCTGGTGCGAGCTGCGTCAGGATTTTCGCCATTTCCGGGTCGATCGTATCGACCGGTTCGAGCCGCTGGATGCGCGCTATCCGCAGCGGCGCGCGGTGCTGCTCAAGGCCTGGCGCGAGAAGGAGGGCATTCCGTCGCCGCAATGACGGACACTGCCGGAAATTGGCAGCATCTGATTCTACGGTCTGCATCGTCGAAACCGCCGAAGACGAGCCCTGGAGGCCAATCATGTTCGATGCTCATTTCATCCTGCTGCATGTCGAGAGCCCGGCAGCGAGTGCGCGCTTCTATGCCGATCTGATCGGTCAGGAGCCGAAGGAACTGTCGCCGACCTTCGCGATGTTCGCGCTGTCCTCGGGCATCMKGCTCGGGCTCTGGTCGCGCCATACRGTCGAGCCTGCCGCGACCGCGCAGGGCGGAGCGGCCGAGGTCGCGATGATGGCGCCGTCTGCCGCGGCCGTCGATGCGACCTGCGCGGCGTGGCGTGGGCGTGGCATCGCGATCCTGCAGGAGCCGACCGATCTCGACTTCGGCCGCACCTTCACGGCGTCCGATCCCGACGGTCATCGCCTGCGCGTGTTCTGGCCGTTTCCGRCGGAAGGCTGAAGCGTCCGGCAGGTGTTTCCCGGAACCTGCCTGGCAAGAACCGCTTGGCAGGAACCTGCCTGGGTGGTCGGTCCTTCAGGAGCCGCCCAGCAGCGATTTCCGGCCTGGCACGAACGGCATGCGTGCCGTTCGGCAGCGGGGGTTGTCGGCATGGGCCGGGGCGGCTAGGCACGAGGCGGGGGGAGGGAGCGCATGTCTCGCATGCGATTGATTTGAAAGCTTGAAGGATACTCCAAAATGATCTCGAAAATGTCATTGAAGGTTGTCGTCGCGGCCGCCACGCTGCTGTCTTCCGCCCTGCCGTCCTTCGCCCAGACCCAGGCCGACCAGCTCAAGCTCGCCTATCAGGCGGCGCGCAATCAGCTCGGCCTTCTCGGCTATTGCGTCGACAAGGGCTACACCGATGGCGGTGCGGTCGAGGTCCAGAAGAAGCTGGTCGCGCTGATCCCGGCCCCGGCCGATCTCAGCGGCGGCGATGCCGCCGAGGCTGCCGGCCGCAAGGGCAAGATCTCCGCCATGGGGATGGAGCAGGACATCGAGGCCATCGCCAAGGCGCAGAACGGCACTTCGGCCGTCTATTGCAAGCAGATCGGCGATCTCGTGAAGCAGATGGGCGCCAAGCTGCCGCAGTAAGGGGCGGATCGGGCACCGATTCCGTCAGGAACGACCCCGCGCGAGCCGCTCGCGCGGGTATTTGCCGGCCCCATCGGCTTTTCTATGCCTTGCCGGCTTGCATTGCGGCGCTATCCCTTGTATGGCGCACGCCATCCCACATGGAGCGCATCGCCTCTGTCCTAAGAGGCGTTCCGGTGACGCGGCAGCCTATGCCTGTTCATTCGCGCTCCAGAGGCTCAACCGGAAGGATAACGAATACCATGGCTCTGCCTGATTTCTCGATGCGCCAGCTCCTTGAGGCCGGCGCCCATTTCGGCCACCAGGCCCACCGCTGGAACCCCAAGATGTCCCCGTACATCTTCGGCGTCCGCAACAACATCCACATCCTCGACCTGTCGCAGTCGGTGCCGATGCTGCATCGCGCCCTGCAGGCCGTGTCGGACACCGTCGCCAAGGGCGGCCGCGTCCTCTTCGTCGGCACCAAGCGCCAGGCGCAGGATGCCATCGCCGATGCCGCCAAGCGTTCGGCCCAGTATTATGTCAACTCCCGCTGGCTCGGCGGCATGCTGACCAACTGGAAGACCATCTCGGCCTCGATCCAGCGCCTGCGCAAGGTCGACGAGCTGCTCAATGGCGGCGGCTCCGGCCTGACCAAGAAGGAGCGTCTGATGCTGTCGCGTGAGCGCGACAAGCTCGAGAAGGCGCTCGGTGGCATCAAGGACATGGGCGGCACGCCSGACATGATCTTCGTGATCGACACCAACAAGGAAGCGCTCGCGATCAAGGAGGCCCAGCGCCTCGGCATCCCGGTCGCCGCCATCGTCGATTCGAACTCGGATCCGGACGGCATCACCTTCCCGGTCCCGGCCAATGACGACGCCGGCCGCGCCATCCAGTTCTATTGCGACCTGATCGCCCGTTCGGCGATCGACGGCATCGGCCGCGCCTCGGGCGACCACGGCGTCGATCTCGGAGCGTCGGAAGCTCCGATCGTCGAGGAGGCCCTGGAGCCGGTTGCGGCCGAAGGCCAGGTCTTCGAGGTGCTGACCACGCCGCGTGGCGCTCCGGACGATCTCACCAAGCTCTCCGGCATGGGCCCCGACGCGGTCCAGAAGCTGAACGACGGCGGCATCTACCACTTCTGGCAGATCGCGGCGATGTCGCCGGCCGACGTGACCAAGATCGACCACGACCTCAAGCTCGGTGGCAAGATCGAGCGCGAGGGCTGGGTCGCCCAGGCGCGCGAGCTCGCCGACGCCTGATCGGCCGAATGAATGATGGCGGCGCGTCATTCGCGCGTCGCAATCAGGCTTCTGATGTGATGCCAAACAGCGCCGACGGCCGGAAACGGAGCGTCGGCGTTTCCCCATCGATGGCGTCGCAACGAGAGATCCGCGGCCGGCCTCCCGGGCCCGCACCGCACGACAGCTAAGGATTTGAGACAATGGCAGCGATCACCGCCGCACTCGTGAAGGAACTCCGCGACAAGACTGGCGCGGGCATGATGGATTGCAAGRCCGCGCTSKCCGCSAMYGACGGCAACMTCGAGGCCGCCATCGACTGGYTGCGCRCCAAGGGCCTYKCCAAGGCCGCCAAGAAGGCCGGCCGCGTCGCCGCCGAGGGCCTTGTCGCCGTCGCCGTGCAGGGCCATGAGGGTGTCGTGGTCGAGGTCAACTCCGAGACCGACTTCGTCGCCCGCAACCCCGAATTCCAGGCGCTCGCCAAGAGCATCGCCGATGTCGCGCTGGAGCGCGGCGGCGACGCCGAGGCGCTGCTCGGCCATCACTATCCGGGCGGCGGCACGGTGCAGGAAGCCATCGCCAACGCCATCGCCACCATCGGCGAGAACATGACGCTGCGCCGGGTCGCCGCGCTCAAGGTCTCCTCGGGCCTGATCGGTTCCTATGTCCACGGCGCGATCGCCGAGGGCCTCGGCAAGATCGGCGTCATCGTCGCGCTGGAGACGACCTCCAAGAGCGACGAGCTCGTCGCGCTCGGCCGCCAGCTCGCCATGCACGTCGCCGCGACCAACCCGGTCGCGCTCGACCTCGCCTCGGTCGCTCCCGACGTGCTGGAGCGCGAGAAGGCGATCCTGGCCGAGAAGAATGCCGGCAAGCCCGCCCATGTGCTCGAGAAGATCACCGAGAGCGGCCTGAAGAGCTACGCCAAGGAATACTGCCTGCTCGAGCAGGCCTATATCCATGACGGCTCGAAGTCGGTCGCGCAGGTGCTCAAGGAGCTCGAAGGCAAGCTCGGCGCTCCGGTGAAGCTCACCGGCTTCGTCCGCTACGCGCTCGGCGAGGGCATCGAGAAGGAAGAGCAGGACTTCGCTGCCGAAGTCGCTGCTGCCGGCGGCACCACGGGCTGACAAGCCTGTTCAGGAATGACAGAAAGGCCGCGCATCGCGCGGCCTTTTTTGTAGGAAGAAGGGCTGCGCCGATTCCCGGCGGCGGCCCGAATGGACGGAGAGATCATCGATGCGACCCAAACGCGTTCTCGTGAAGCTCTCCGGCGAAGCCCTTGCGGGAGCGCAGGGCTACGGCCTCGACGGCGGCACGCTGGTGGCGCTGGCGGCCGACATCGCCCACGCCTCGCGCGAAGGCGTCGAGGTCGGCATCGTCGTCGGCGGCGGCAACTTCTTCCGCGGCGTGCAGGGGCTCAACAAGGGGCTGGACCGCACCACCGCCGAYTCGATCGGCATGCTCGGCACGGTGATGAACGCGCTCGCGCTGGAGCACGCCATCGAGGCGGCCGGTGCGCCGGCCCGCGCCATGTCGGCGGTGCCSATGCCCTCGCTCTGCGAGAGCTAYGCYCGCMRGCGCGCGCTCGACCATCTCAGCAACGGCAAGGTCGTCATCCTCGGCGGCGGCACCGGCAATCCCTATTTCACCACCGACACCGGCGCGGCCCTGCGCGCGGCGGAGCTCGATTGCAGCCACCTGCTCAAGGCGACGCAGGTCGACGGCGTCTACAGCGCCGATCCAAAGAAGGATCCGACCGCGACCCGCTACGACACCCTGACCCATGAAGACGCGATCCGGCGCGATCTCAAGGTGATGGACACCGCCGCCTTCGCGCTCGCCCGCGATGCCGGCCTCACCATCGTCGTCTTCTCCATCGCCGAGTCGGGCGCGCTCGCGGCCGTGCTTCGGGGCGAGGGGCGGGCGACCTATGTGACGCCCTGAGCGGGGCGCACCTTCACTGGCCCCGCTTGAAGAGCTCAAGCCCTCATCCTTCGAGCACTTCTCGGGATGAGGGCTGCGGAAGAGCGGACGAATTCTCAGTAAGTACGCCAGAGGCCGGGCGTCACCAGCTCGAGCACGTGCCCGTCCGGATCGCGGAAATAGAGGCTCTTGCCGCCGCCGCCCCACTGCATGCGCCCCTCGACGGCGATGCGGAGCTGTTCCAGCTTCTCTTCCCAGGCGGCCAGCTCCGCCTCCTCGACGGCGAAGGCGATGTGCAGGGGGCCGCTGCCGTCATGCGGCGGGATGCTGCCGTTGTCGGAGCGCTGCGTCTGCAGCGACGCCCCGCGCTGGAACAGCAGCAGCACGCTCTGCCCTCCGACATCATAGGCGAACAGCGTCGCGGTCTTGAGCAGCGGCGCGAGGCCGAGCTTCGTCTCGTAGAAGTCGCGGGCGCGTTCGAGATCATCGACATAGAGCGCGGTCTCGATGATGCGGTTCAGGCGGGGCACTCTGTTTCTCCCAAGGTTTCTGCAAGCCGGAACTGGCTCGCCGCAAGGCGAGGCGGTAGGGTGGAGATGGGTTTCCGCGAGCAGCCTGCCAACGGCCTGTCCCGCCRCCCGGCTATGATTTGCCTGCACTGGCAGCTTTACCCTTGCCCATCGGCGGGGAAAATGCTGTTCCGGCAGGTAGTTCTTGACCCTGCGCGGCCGTCCCGCCATGGTCGCGCCGATTTTTGATGTTCCGTAAGGTCTTGATTGAAATGGCCCAGACGACGTTCGACCTCGATGACATAAAGCGCCGCATGGCGGGTGCCGTGCAGTCCTTCAAGAGTGATCTGGCTTCGCTGCGTAGTGGTCGCGCTTCTTCGAACATGCTCGATCCGATCCAGGTCGAGGCCTACGGCGCGCGCACGCCGCTCAGCCAGCTCGCGACGGTGAGCGTGCCGGAGCCGCGCCTGCTTTCCGTCCAGGTCTGGGACCGCTCGATGGTCCAGGCCGTCGACAAGGCGATCCGCGAATCCGATCTCGGCCTCAACCCCCAGACCGAGGGTCAGGTGCTGCGCATCCGCATCCCCGAGCTGAACGAGCAGCGCCGCAAGGAGATGGTCAAGGTCGCGCATAAATATGCCGAGGATTCCAAGGTTTCGGTCCGCCATGTCCGCCGCGACGGCATCGATGTGATCAAGAAGCTGGAGAAGGACGGTCACATCACCAAGGATGACGTGACCCGTCACACCGACCAGGTCCAGAAGGCGACCGACCAGCATATCGCCGAGATTGATCAGGCGCTGGCGGCGAAGGAAAAGGAAATCCTGCACGTCTGATCCGCAGCCCTCCGGGGCTGCGCGCATCGGTTTCTGCCAAGGCCCAACGAGGCTCAATCGCATGTCATCTGGCCAGCGCGACGCAGGCGTTTCCAACCCGGCCCATGTCGCCATCATCATGGATGGAAACGGCCGCTGGGCGCAGATGCGCGGCCTGCCGCGCCAGGAAGGGCACCGGCGTGGCCTCGAGGCCCTGCGCCGCACGGTGCGCAACGCCAGCGATCTCGGCATCGCAGTGCTGACGCTCTACAGCTTCTCGACMGAGAACTGGCGSCGGCCCCATGCCGAGGTCAGCTTCCTGATGGGGCTGCTCAAGCACTTCGTCGAGAAGGATCTGGCCGAGCTCTCCGCCGCCAATGTGCAGGTGCGCATCATCGGCAGCCGGCTGGATCTGGCGCCGGATCTGCGCCGCCTGGTCGAGCATGCCGAGACGCGCACGCGCGGCAATACCGGGCTCATCCTGGCGATCGCCTTCAATTACGGCTCGCGCGACGAGATCGTCCGCGCAGCGCGCCAACTCGCGGCCGATGCCGCGGCCGGTCGGATCGATCCGGCCGCCATCGACGACGCGGCGCTCGCCGCCCGGCTCGATACCCATGACCTGCCCGATCCCGAGCTGGTGATCCGCACCTCGGGTGAGACGCRCATCTCCAATTTCCTGCTCTGGCAGGCGGCCTATGCCGAATTCGTCTTCACGCCGGTGATGTGGCCGGATTTCGACCGCGCCGCCTTCGAGGACGCGCTGGCACAATACCGGCAGCGCGAGCGCCGCTTCGGCGGCGTCGCGGCGCCGCCAGACCGCAGCGTGGACGTCGCGTGAATGAACCTGCTCCCGCCTCGCCCGGATCGGGCTCGGGCGAACTGAAGCGGCGCGTCGTCTCGGCGCTCGTCCTCGCAGCCGTCGTCCTGGCCCTGACGCTGTGGGGTGGTTGGCCGTTCCGGCTGGTCTGGGTGCTGGTCGCCGGTATCGTCGCCTATGAATGGCTCTCGATCGTCAGCCGGGGCAACGCGGTCGCGGCCGGAGCCGGCGTCGTCGTGGCCGGGCTCGCCCTGTCCTTCCTGCCGATAGCTCCCGCCGCCCTCGCGGGCGCGACGGCCGCCGCCGCTCTCATCGGCGCGCTGGCGGCGCCTTTCGTGCGGGCGCGCCTGGCGCTCGAATTATGCGGCGTCGCCTATGCGCTCGCCTTCGCCCTGATCACGCCGGCCTTGCGCGATTGGCCCGTGGTCGGGCTCGCGCTCATCCTGTGGAGCTTTGCCGTCGTCTGGCTGACCGACATCGCCGCCTATTTCACCGGCCGCAGCTTCGGCGGCCCGAAACTGATGCCGCGTGTCAGCCCCAAGAAGACCTGGTCCGGTGCCATCGGCGGCACCCTCGCGGGAACGGTCGCGGGCACGCTGATCTGGAGCTTCGCGACCCTCGGCGCGCCGGGCGCGAATGGCTGGGTGGTCGCCGCCTCGCTCGCCGCCTCGGTCGCGAGCCAGGCCGGAGACCTGTTCGAATCCGCACTCAAGCGCCGTTTCGACACCAAGGATTCCAGCCATCTCATTCCGGGCCATGGCGGCTTCCTCGACAGGCTCGACGGCTACTGGGCCGAGCTGGTCCTGGCCGGGCTCGCGCTCTTCGCGTTCCAGATCGACATTTGACCCGATGCCGCTTCGCACCATCACGCTCCTGGGCGCCACTGGCTCCGTTGGCCGTTCCGTCCGCGATGTCGTCGCCGAGAATCCGCAGCGCCTGGCGATCGGAACGGTCGTCGGCGGCCGCGATGCCGAGGCGCTGGCCCGTGTCGCGGTCGAGACGGGAGCGCGTTTCGCGGCGCTTGCCGACGCGACCGCCGGCGACGCGCTGAAGCGCGCACTCGCCGGAAGCGGCATCGAAAGCGGGGCAGGGCGTTCGGCCGTGCTCGAGGCTGTCGCCCGCCCGGCCGATATCGTCGTCAGCGCGATCTCCGGGGCGGCGGGCCTGGAGGCGACCTTCGCCGCCCTCCTGCCGGGCCGGACGATCGCCCTCGCCAACAAGGAAAGCCTCGTCTGCGCCGGCGAGGCGGTGATGGCGCGCGCCGCCGCCGCCGGAGCCCGGATGCTGCCGCTCGACTCCGAGCACAACGCCCTGTTCCAGGTGCTCGGACACGAGCCGCTGGATTCGATCCGGAGCATGACGCTCACCGCCTCTGGCGGCCCGTTCCGCACCTGGAGTGCGGAGGCGATCGCGAATGCAGGCCCCGAGCAGGCGCTGCGGCATCCGAACTATGCCATGGGCGCCAAGATCACGGTCGATTCCGCTGGCCTGATGAACAAGGGGCTGGAGGTGATCGAGGCCCGCTTCCTCTTCGGCCTGGAGCCGGCGCAGCTCGATGTCCTCGTGCATCCCCAGCAGGTCGTCCACGGCCTCGTGACGTTCCGGGACGGTTCGGTGAGCGCCGGCATGGCGGTGCCCGACATGCGGGTCGCGGCCGCTCATTGCCTGGGGATCGACGGCCGGCTCGACGCGCCGCCGGCTCGCTTCCTCGATCTCGCCTCCGGCGAGCCGCTGACCTTCGAACGGCCCGATTTGCAGCGCTTCCCGGCGCTGGGCCTTGCGCTGGCGGCCCTGGCCGAAGGCGGGGCCAAGCCTGCCATTCTCAATGCCGTAAACGAGATGGCGGTCGCGGCCTTTCTCGCCGGCCGGATCCGGTTCCCGGGGATCGCCGCGCTCGTCGAGGCGGTCTGCGCGCAGGATTTCGGCGCCGCGCGCGCGCCGCAGGACGTCGCCGAGGCGCTGGCTGTTGACCATGACGCACGCCAGCGGGCTGCCTTGCTCTTGTCGCGAGCGCCATTCGCTGCCACCTAGGGGAACGTAGCAGGAGAGTTCGATGGAAATCTTGGGGTCGATCGGCAGCGCGGGCCATTTCGTGCTCGGCTATCTCGTGCCTTTCCTTTTCGTTCTCACCCTGGTGGTCTTCGTCCACGAACTCGGGCATTTCCTGGTGGGCCGCTGGTGCGGCGTCGATGTGAAGACCTTCTCCATCGGCTTCGGGCGCGAGATCTTTGGGTTCAACGACCGGCACGGCACGCGCTGGCGCTTCGCGCTGATTCCGCTCGGCGGCTACGTCAAGTTCTCGGGTGACGCGGATGCCTCCAGCGCGCCGGACGATGAGGCCGTGAGCCGGATGACCGCGCAGGAGCGTGCCCGCTCATTCCCGGCGCAGTCGATCGGAGAGCGGGCCGCCATCGTCGCCGCCGGGCCGATCGCCAATTTCGTGCTGGCAATCCTGATCTTCGCCGGCTCGGCCTTCATCTTCGGCAAGCAGGTGCTGACGCCGCGAGTCGACGAGATCGTGGCCGGCAGCGCGGCCGAGCGCGCGGGCCTGCGGCCGGGCGATCTCGTGATCGCCATCGACGGGCAGCGGATCGTCAGCTTCTCCGACATGCAGCGTATCGTCTCGACACGGCCCGACGAGYGCCTGTCGGTCACCGTCGAGCGCGGAACGGATACGGTCACCCTGCCGGTGACGCCGGCGCTGCTCGAGATGGATTCCCCGCTCGGCAAGCAGCGCATCGGCGTGATCGGCGTCAAGGCTTCGCCCCGGCCGGAAGACTGGACGACGCAGCATTTCGGCCTGGTCGATTCCGTCAAGCAGGGCGTCTCCGAAAGCTGGTTCATCGTCGCGCAGACTTATGACTACGTCGCCAAGCTGGTGCAGGGGCGCGCCTCGACCGACCAGCTCTCGGGTCCGATTCGGATCGCGCAGGTGTCCGGAGCGGTCGCCCAGAATGGCGGCCTGTTCGGGCTGATCAACCTCGCGGCCATCCTGTCGGTCTCGATCGGGCTGATGAATCTGCTGCCCGTGCCGATGCTCGATGGCGGGCATCTGCTCTTCTATCTCTATGAGGCGGTTCGCGGGCGCCCCTTGAGCCCGCGCGCGCAGGAGATCGGCTTCCGGTTCGGATTGGCGCTCGTTCTGATGCTGATGCTGTTCGTGACCTGGAACGACCTCGTCCACGTCAAGGGCCTGCTCTGACGGTTACCGCCTCGCTGCGTGGCCGCTTTGCGGCGGAATCACGGCAGCGCGCGTGGCGTCCCGGCAACGAGCCATCTAAAAATACTTTATTAACGACGATGGCGGTTTGCACCCCGCGGGAAACTTTGTAGAAGCGATTGCACTGCAAATCTCGCCCTGCCGCCATCTCCCGGATGGCGGACCCCTGTTGGGGTGGTGACCAGAGAAATGGAATAGGCGACCCGATGACGTCGACCCAAAAGAGCCGGACGACCAAGACGCGGCTCTCTCGATCGATCGGACTTTCGGCCTTGATCTTGGCCGTGAGTGGTGGCGTTGCGTTCGCTCAGGCCGTGGTTGTCCACGGCAACCGGCGAGTTGATGCCGAGACGATCCGCTCCTACGCGGTCGGCCGCGACAATCCGCAGGAGATTCGTGAGAGCCTGCTGGCGACGGGGCTGTTCTCCAACGTTCAGGTCAGCCGCCGCGGCGCGCAGACCGTGATCTCCGTCCAGGAGCAGAACGGCACCGTCAACCGCGTCGCCTTCGAGGGCAATCGCCGCCTCAAGAGCGACCAGCTCACGCCGCTGGTGCAGTCCAAGGCCGGCGGCCCGCTGAGCCAGGCCCTGATCGATTCCGACGTCGAGCGCCTGCGTGAGGCCTATCGCCGTGCCGGCTACGGCCTGTCCTCGGTCAGCGGCCGCATCGCGCCGCTGCCGAATGGCCGGCAAGACGTCGTCTTCACCATCAACGAGAGCGGCAAGACCGGCATCAAGTCGATCAACTTCTCGGGCAACAACGTCTATTCGGCGGGTCGCCTGCGCGGCTTGATGACGTCGACCGAATCGAACTTCCTGAGCTGGATCAAGACGTCCGACGTCTATGATCCGGATCGCATCAATTCCGATCTCGAGCTGATCCGCCGTTTCTATCTGAAGAACGGCTATGCCGACTTCCAGATCGTCAACAACACCGCGCGCTTCGACGAGTCTGCCGGCGGCTGGGTCGTCGATGTCCAGGTCGAGGAAGGCCCGCAGTACAAGGTCGGCAACGTCTCCGTCGATTCCTCGGTGCCGGGCGTCGATGCGGCGCGCCTGCAGCGCTATCTGGCGACCTCGACGGGTGACACCTACAATGCCGAGGCGGTCGAGAAGTCGCTCGTCGCGCTGACCACCGAGGTCAACCGCGAGGGGYACGCCTTCGCGCAGGTTCGTCCGCGTGGCGATCGCGACGCCTCCGGCCACCTGATCGGCATCACCTATGTCGTCGATGAGGGCCCGCGGGTCTATGTCGAGCGCATCAATGTGCGCGGCAACACCCGCACCCGCGACTACGTCATCCGCCGCGAGCTCGATCTCGGCGAAGGCGACGCCTACAACAAGGTCATGATCGACCGCGCCGAGCGGCGCCTGAACAATCTCGGCTTCTTCAACAAGGTCCGCGTCACGAACGAGCCGGGCTCGGCTCCGGACCGCGTCGTCGTCAACATCGACGTCGAGGACAAGGCGACCGGCTCCTTCTCGATCGCCGGCGGCTACTCGACCTCGGACGGCATGATCGGCGAGGTCTCGCTCTCGGAGTCGAACTTCCTCGGTCGCGGCCAGTTCGTCCGCATCGCCGGCACGCTCGGCCAGCGTACCCAGGGCATCGACTTCTCGTTCACCGAGCCGTATTTCCTCGGCTACCGCGTCGCGGCCGGCTTCGACCTGTTCTCGAAGTACAACGACAACTACAATGTCGGTCGTTTCCAGAGCCGTGTGACCGGCGGTCAGGTGCGTTTCACCTTCCCGATCACGGAAGAATTCTCGATCACGCCGCGCTATTCGCTCTACGTGACGAATATCAAGATCCCGAACGACGTCAGCCGGCCGTATAACGACTGTACCAACCCGATCCCGGGCATTACTCCCGGTACGGCTGGCGCTGTCGCTTCGGACCAGCTCTACAACTGCGTCACCAACGGCGAGGCCTCGGTCGCGGTCAAGGAAGCGCAGGGCGACACCCTGACCTCGCTCGTCGGCCTGAACTTCAACTACAACTCGCTCGACAGCGTTCAGAACCCGCGCAACGGCTTCATCGCCGAGCTGAAGCCGGAATTCGCCGGTGTGGGCGGCGACTCGAAGTTCCTTCGCGTCGCGGCGGATGCGCGCTACTACCGCGAGATCTTCGACGATGTCGTCGGCTTCGTCCGGCTTCAGGGTGGCCACGTCCAGGCCACCAGCGGCAATCTCCGCATGGCCGATCACTACTTCCTCGGACCGACACTGGTCCGCGGTTTCGCGCCCTCGGGCATCGGTCCGCGCGACGTGCTGAACGATCCGACGGCCAACGCTCTCGGCGGCACGACCTATTTCGGTGGCACGCTCGAAGTGCAGTTCCCGATCTGGGGCCTGCCGCGCGACATCGGCCTGCGCGGCGCGATCTTCGCCGACGCCGGTACGCTGTTCAATTATGACGGCGGCACGAAGACGGCGCTCGGTGGCTGCCCCGCCGGCTCCGAGGCGCGAGCCTTCAACGTCGTCACCGGTGGTGCGCAATCGAGCATCGCCTGCGTGCGCGACAAGAACGTGCTCCGCTCGTCGATCGGCGCCTCGATCCTCTGGCAGTCGCCTCTGGGACCGATCCGCTTCGACTACGCCTATGCGCTCAGCAAGGATGACGGCCAGTACGGCCTCGGCCCGCTCGGCTTCGCCAAGTATGGCGGCGACCGTCTCCAGGCCTTCCGCTTCTCGGGCGGCACGCGCTTCTGACGGGGCGGGGCTTCGGCCCCGCTTCGGATCAATCCGATGGCAGATCCAGTTTTCTTTCCGTTCGCGACCTCGCTCGACTTCGGCGAGGTCGCAAGCATTTGCGGCGCCTCCTTGCCGGAGGGCGTCGAGGCGGGCCGCCGCGTCGAAGGCGCTGCGGCGCTCGAGACGGCCGGCCCGGCCGATCTCGCCTATATGGACAACCCGAAATATGTCGAGGCGCTGGCGGCCACCAAGGCCGGGCTGTGCCTCGTCTCGGCCCGCTTCGCCGATCGGGTGCCGGCCGGCACCGTCGCCCTGATTTCCCCGACGCCTTATCACGCCTTCGCGCGCATCCTCGCACGCTTCTTCCCGACGGCATTGCGGCCTGAATCGGTCTTCGCCTCGCAAGGCGTGGCCCCTGGCGCCATCGTCCATGCCACGGCGGTGCTCGAGGCGGGCGTCACGGTCGATCCGGGCGCCGTGATCGGGCCGGGCGCCGAGATCGGCGCGGGAACGGTCGTGGCTTCGCATGCCGTCATCGGCCCGCAGGTCCGGATCGGCCGCAATTGCTCGATCGGCGCCGGCAGCACGATCCAGGCGGCGCTCCTCGGCAACCGCGTCATCGTTCATCCCGGTGTCCGCATCGGCCAGGACGGCTTCGGCTTCGCCATGAGTCCGAAGGGCCACATGAAGGTGCCGCAGATCGGCCGCGTCATCATCCAGGACGATGTCGAGATCGGCGCCAACACCACGATCGACCGTGGCGCCAGCCGCGACACGGTGATCGGCGAGGGCACCAAGATCGATAATCTCGTCCAGATCGGCCATAATTGCGTCATCGGGCGCCATTGCGTGATCTGTGCCCAGTCGGGCCTGGCCGGGTCCTCGACGCTGGAGGATTTCGCGGTCCTTGGCGGCCAGGTCGGCCTCGCCGGCCACCTGACCATCGGCGCCGGCGCCCAGATTGCCGCGCAGAGCGGCGTTGCCGGCGATGTTCCGCGCGGCGCTCGTTACGGCGGCTACCCCGCGCAGCCGGCGCTGAGCTGGGCCCGCGAAAGCGCCTGGCTCAAGGCGGCCGTGGCGCGACGCGGCCGCAAGGCGGGCGATAACCAGGAATGAGCGGCTGGAAACCCGCATCTCCGGCGTGCTGGCGGGAGATTTCTGTTGCCGAAGGCGTCAGGTTTCCGGCAAAGGGGCATGAATTTCCGAAAACCTGCACGGCGTGAAAAGCCCGCATCAGCAGGACGATAGATCAAACGGCGCGAGCGCTTCGGCGGCGCGCCGCAGTTGTGGAGAACAAGGGCGATGAGCGAGCCGAAGACGACGCTGGATGTGATCGACATCCAGAAGATCATGACCAGCATCCCGCATCGCTATCCGTTCCTGCTGGTCGACCGCGTCGTCGAGATCAACGGCGACGATTCCGGCGTCGGCATCAAGAACGTCACCGCCAATGAGCCCCAGTTCACCGGCCATTTTCCCGGACGGCCGGTCTTCCCGGGCGTGCTGATGATCGAAGGCATGGCGCAGACGGCCGGCGTTCTGGTCGTGAATGCCCGCCCCGACGGCGAGCAGCACGTTAACACGGTGCTCTTCACCACCATCGACAAGGCGAAGTTCCGCAAGCCGGTCATCCCGGGCGATCAGATTCGCTTCCACCTCACCAAGATCGCACGCAAGCGCAACATCTGGTTCTATCGCGGCGAGGCCAAGGTCGACGGCGCGCTCGTCGCCGAGGCCGAGATCTCGGCGATGGTGTCCTGAACCCATTGTCGTGCCACTAAGGTCGGGCAGCTTTCGATGAGCGTTACCATCCACCCCATGTCGATCGTCGACCCCAAGGTACAGCTTGGGGACGGGGTTAGCATCGGCCCCYTCTGCATGGTCGGCCCGGACGTCGTGCTCGGCGAGGGTGTCGAGCTGGTCAGCCATGTCGTCGTCGCCGGCCGGACCACGATCGGCCCGCGCACGCGCATCTACCCCTTCGCATCGATCGGCCACCCGCCGCAGGATGTGAAATATCGCGGCGAGCCATCGACGCTGACCATCGGCGCGGATTGCCAGATCCGCGAAGGCGTCACGATGAACCCCGGCACCGAGGGCGGCGGCATGGTCACCTCCGTCGGCGACCGCTGCTTCTTCCTGGCCAATTCCCATGTCGGCCATGATTGCCGGCTCGGCAACAACATCATCTTCTCGAACAATGTCATGTGCGCGGGGCACGTGACCATCGGCAACTTCGTCGTCGTCGGTGGCGGCGCGGGCTTGCAGCAGTTCATCCGCGTTGGCGACCATGCTTTCATCGGCGGCGGCGCCGGGGTGCTGAGCGATGTCATTCCCTTCGGCACCATCCGCGACAACCCCGCGCATCTGGCGGGGCTGAACCTGATCGGCCTGAAGCGCCGCGGCTTCACACGGGAGCAGATCCATGAGCTGCGCCGCGCCTATCGTCTGCTGTTTGCGGATGAAGGCACGCTCGCGGAGCGCGTCGAGGATGTCGCAAGCGAATTCGCCGCGCACCCGCTGATCCACGAGATTCTCGATTTCATCAGGGAGGGCGGCGACAAGGCGCTGTGCGTGCCGCGCGACGTCACCGCCGCGGACAGGTGAGCGCCGCGGGAACCGCACGCGGCCCTCTCGTCCTGATCGCCGGTGCGGGCGAGTACCCGCTTCGGCTGGCGCGAATCCTTTCCGATCAGGGCGAGGCTCCCTTCATTGCGGCGCTGGAGGGCGCGGCCGATCCGGCTGCTTTCGGCGATGCCGATGTGCGGAGCTACCGTCTTGGCCAGCTCGGCAGCTTGCTGGGCGAATTGCGTCGACGCGGCGTCAGCGACATCGTCATGCTCGGGAGCCTGCCGCGCCCCAGCTTCGGGGCGCTGCGGCCCGAAGCCTCGACCTTGCAATATCTGCCCTATTTCGCCCGCGCCTTCCGCGGTGGTGACGACCACCTTCTGCGCGGCGTCGTGCGTTTCTTCGAGGAGCAGGGCTTCCGCGTCCACGGTCCTGCGGAGATCGCACCGGAGCTGACGGCGCCGCGGGGGCCGCTCGGCCGCAAGCCGGCCACGGCAAAGCAGCAGGCTCTGCTCGAACACGGATTCTCGTTGCTGGCGGCGCTGTCGCCATTCGATATCGGCCAGGCGGCAATCCTCGCCGACCACCGCGTCGTCGCGGTCGAGGCCGCCGAAGGGACCGACGCGATGATCAAGCGCGTGGCGGATCTCGTCGCGCGGGGACGTCTCAAGATCGGCAAGGGCGACGGTGTTCTCGTGAAGGCTCCGAAGAAGGGGCAGGATCTTCGCGTCGACATGCCGGCCATCGGCCCGGACACGCTGCGCAACATTGTCGAAGCGGGCCTGTCGGGCATCGGCCTCAGGGCGGGCGAGGTGCTGGTCGGTGACCGTGCGGCGCTTGGGCGGCAGGCCGATCAGCTCGGCCTGTTCATCGAGGGCAGCGCCTGATGCGGCCCTTCAAGCTCGCCATCATCGCGGGCGAGGCCTCCGGCGACGCGCTCGCCCTGCGTTTTCTTGCGGCGCTGCGAGAGCGGTTGGGGGATCGCTCCGTCGAATTGCGCGGGGTGGGCGATCACGGCCTGCCGCAAGCCGGGCTGCAGCCGTTCTTTCCGCAGGCCGATATCGCGGTGATGGGCTTTGGCCCGGTGATCGCGCGCCTGCCGCTGCTGCTGCGGCGGATGGAGGATGCGGCGCGCGGAATCGCCGATTTTCAGCCGGATCTGCTGCTGACCATCGACAGCCCGGATTTCTGTTTGCGGGTGGCGAAGAAAGTTCGCGCGCGCGCTCCTCATATCCCGATAGCGCACTGGGTTTGCCCGAGCGTCTGGGCCTGGCGCTCCGGCCGTGCGCGCCGCATGGCGCCGCATGTCGACCGCATCCTGGCGCTGCTGCCTTTCGAGCCGGCGGCTCTCGCGCGGCTGCACGGCCCTGAAACGATCTATGTCGGCCATCCCTTGATCGAGCGTCTCGCCGAATTTCGGCCGGGCCCGGTCGAGCAGGCCGTACGGGATGATGCATTGCGGCCGCAGGTGCTGGTCCTGCCCGGCAGCCGGCGCTCCGAAATCCATCATTTGATGCCGGTTTTTGGCGAGGCGGTTGCCCGGATCGCGGCGTCTGTTCCCGGCGCGCGCTTTATCCTGCCGGCCGTCGCCCGGCTCCAGCCCATGATTGCGGAGGCGGCGGCGCGCTGGCCGGTCGCGCCGGAGATCGTCATCGGCGAGGCGGGCAAGCTCGCAGCGTTCCGCAATGCCCGCGCGGCCCTGGCCGCTTCCGGTACGGTCACGCTCGAACTGGCCCTGTCCGGCGTCCCGACGGTTGCGGCCTATCGCGGGGCAGGTTGGGAGGCCGTGCTGGCCCGACGGCTGGTCAAGCTACCAAGCGTGATCCTGCCCAACCTGATCCTCGGGCGGAACGTCGTCCCGGAGTTCATTCAGGACGATGCGACGGCGGAGGCCTTGAGCCGGCATATGCTGGCGGCGCTCATCGAGGGACCCGACCGGCAGGTGCAGCTCGACGGCTTCGCCGAGGTCGAGAACATCATGCGCTCGGCCGGCCCGAGCCCGGCCGCCAACGCCGTCGAAGCGGCGCTGGCACTCGTCGCCTCGCGGCCGCGCCGCGAAGCTTGAGCCTGTAAGCCGGCTTACTCGACGACCGCGCCGGACGCCTTGGCGATCGGCCCCCATTTGGCGAGTTCGGTCTTGACGTGCTCGCCGAGCTGCTCGGGCGTCGAGCCGACGATATCGGCGCTGACATCGTTGAGCCGCTTCTTCACGGTCTCGTCCTTGAGCGCCTGGTTCGCGGCCTGGTTGATCCTCTCGACGATGGGGCGCGGCAGGTTCGCCGGCCCGAACAGCGCGTTCCAAGTATAGGTCTCATAGCCGGTGAGCCCGCCCTCGGCGATGGTCGGAACATCCGGGAAGGAGGCGACGCGTTCCCGAGTGGTGACGCCGATCGCCCGCAACTGCCCGTTCCGGATGAAGCCGGCGGAGGAGGGCAGGTTGTCGAACATGATCGGCACTGCGCCGGCGACGACGTCGTTCAGCGCCGGGCCGGCGCCGCGATAGGGCACATGGTTCATCTGGACGTTGCCGATCGACTTGAACAATTCGCCGGAGAGATGCAGCGGTGTGCCGACGCCGGAGGAGGCGTATGAATACTTGCCCGGATTGTCCTTCAGCACCTGCAGCACCTCCTTGACCGTCTTGGCCGGGAAGCTGGGGTTCACCACCATCACATTAGGGACGATCGCCAGGAGCGAGATCGGGGTGAAGTCCTTCACGGCGTCGAAGGTGACAGTCTTCAGGATCGCCGGGTTGAGGGCGTGCGTTGAGATCGTGCCGAGCAGCAGCGTATAGCCATCGGGCGCCGCGCGGGCGACGGCGGTGGAGCCGACATTGCCGCCGGCTCCRCTGCGATTCTCGATCACGACGTTCTGGCCGAGCAGTTCGCTCATCTTCTGCCCGACCAGCCGGGCGACGATGTCGGTCGAGCCGCCTGCGGCGAAGGGCACGATCAGCGTGATCGGGCGGGTCGGATACTTGTCCTGCGCGCCGGCCGCGGTGGCCGTGAGTCCGGCGGCGCCGGCACCGACCAGGAACGAGCGGCGGTCGATAAAGCTATGGCTGGTCATGAAGCGTCTCCCGAAAAGAGAGACGACTGTAGCGACCTCGTCCGGAGCGTCATCGCCACCGGCGATATCAATTATCCGAAACAATAAGGGCGCGGCCACATGGCCGCGCCCTGTCGTTCTTACGCTGGCATTGCTCTCAGCGGCGGCCGATCGGCGTGTAGTCGCGCTTCGGCGAGCCGGTGTAGAGCTGGCGCGGACGGCCGATCTTCTGGGACGGATCCTCGATCATTTCCTTCCACTGCGCGATCCAGCCGACCGTGCGGGCGACGGCGAAGAGCACGGTGAACATCGAGGTCGGGAAGCCCATCGCCTTCAGCGTGATGCCCGAATAGAAGTCGATGTTCGGATAGAGCTTCTTCTCGATGAAGTACTCGTCCGAAAGCGCGATGCGCTCGAGCTCGATCGCGACGTCGAGCAGCGGATCGTCCTTGATGCCGAGCTCGTTCAGCACTTCATGCGTGGTCTTCTGCATGATCTTGGCGCGCGGATCGTAGTTCTTGTAGACCCGGTGGCCGAAGCCCATCAGGCGGAACGGATCGTTCTTGTCCTTCGCCTTGGCGATGAATTTCGGGATGTTGTCGACCGTCCCGATCTCCTCCAGCATCTTCAGCGCCGCCTCGTTGGCGCCGCCATGGGCCGGGCCCCAGAGGCAGGCCGTGCCGGCCGCGATGCAGGCGAAGGGGTTGGCGCCCGACGAGCCCGCCAGACGCACCGTCGAGGTCGAGGCGTTCTGCTCATGGTCGGCGTGCAGGATGAAGATGCGGTCGAGCGCGCGCGACAGCACCGGATTGACCTTGTACTCCTCGGCCGGGACGGCGAAGCACATGCGCAGGAAGTTCGAGGTGTAGTCCAGCGAGTTCAGCGGATACACGAAGGGCTGGCCGACCGTGTACTTATAGGCCATCGCCGCGAGCGTCGGCACCTTCGCGATCATCCGCATCGAGGCGATCATGCGCTGCTGCGGGTCCGAAATATCGGTCGAGTCGTGATAGAAGGCCGACATCGCGCCGATCGAGCCGACCATGACGGCCATCGGGTGCGCGTCGCGGCGGAAGCCCTGGAAAAAGCGGGCCATCTGCTCGTGCACCATGGTGTGGCGCGTGATGCGATAGTCGAAATCGGCCTTCTGCGCGGCGGTCGGCAGCTCCCCGTAAAGCAGCAGGTAGCAGGTCTCGAGGAAGTCGCCATGCTCGGCGAGCTGCTCGATCGGATAGCCGCGATAGAGCAGCACGCCCGCATCGCCGTCGATATAGGTGATCTGCGACTCGCAGCTCGCCGTGGAGGTGAAGCCGGGGTCGTAGGTGAACATGCCCGTCTGGGCGTAGAGCTTGGCGATGTCGATGACGGCGGGGCCGACCGACCCCTCCTTGATCGCCATGTCGACGGTCTTGTCGCCGACCTTCAGCTGGCTGGTGTTTCCGCTCATCGATACCGATCCTTTCAAGGCTCGCTGCTGTTCGGCCGTGTTTTGCGCGCCCCGTCCGCGGTTCTCCGCGGAAGGTCCTTCATCCGAATAGCCTGACGTGACGAGAGCATGTCAACGGAAGGGGCAAAGGCAATCCATGCGACTGATTTACAAGCAATTTTCGTGCCCTGTGCCGTTGTGCGGCGCAATGCACTTGCGCGTCACTAGACCATTTGCCCCATGCATTCAACCGAGCCGAAAGGCGGTTTGTGCCGCCTCCCAAGCATAGCGATCCGGCTGTCGCGCCAGGCACGCGCAGGCGCCGCCTCAACCCTGGTCGGCCAGCCGCGCCAGCGTCTCCTCGCGGCCCAGAACCGCCATGACGTCGAACAATCCCGGCGACATCGCCCGGCCCGTCAGGGCGGCCCGCAGTGGCTGAGCGGCCTGGCCGAGCTTGAGCCCGTTCTCCTCGGCAAAGGCGCGCACGGCGGCTTCCAGCGACGCCGCCGCCCAGTCGCCGACGGCGGCGAGCTTCGCGGCGATCGCGGGCAGGCGGCCGCGCGCGGCCTCGTCGAGCAGGCTCTTGGCCTTGTCGTCGAGCTGCAGCGGGCGCTGCGCATAGAGATAGAAGGCACTGTCGAGCAGTTCGATCAGGGTCTTGGCGCGCTCCTTCAGCCCCGGCATGGCGGCCAGGAACTTCGCCTCCAGCTCGGGTGAGAGCGTGGGGCCGAGCCCCCGCGCCGGACCGATCTCGGGCAGGATGACCTTGAGGGCCTCGAGCAGATCACGATCGCTCGACTGGCGCATATAGAGCCCGTTGAGGTTCTCCAGCTTGGCGTAGTCGAAGCGAGCCGGCGAGCGGCCGATCGAGGAGAGATTGAAGGCGTCGATCATCTCCTGCGTCGAGAAGATCTCCTGATCGCCATGGCTCCAGCCCAGCCGCACGAGATAGTTGCGCAGCGCCGCCGGGAGATAACCCATCGAGCGATAGGCATCGATGCCGAGCGCGCCGTGGCGCTTGGACAGCTTGGCTCCGTCAGGCCCGTGGATCAGAGGGATATGCGACATGCTCGGCACGTCCCAGCCCAGCGCATCGTAGATCTGGGTCTGGCGGGCTGCGTTGGTCAGGTGGTCGTCGCCGCGGATGATGTGGGTCACGCCCATGTCGTGATCGTCGACGACGACCGCGAGCATATAGGTCGGCGTCCCGTCCGAGCGCAGCAGCACGAGGTCGTCGAGATTCTCGTTCTGCCAGACGACGCGGCCCTGAACCTCGTCGTTCACCACCGTCTCGCCGGTCTGCGGCGCCTTGAGCCGGATCACCGGCTTCACGCCTTCCGGGGCGGTCGCCGGATCGCGGTCACGCCAGCGCCCGTCATAGCGCAGCGGCTTGCCTTCGGCGCGCGCCTTCTCGCGCATCTCCTCGAGCTCGGCCTGGCTGGCATAGCAATAATAGGCATTGCCGGCGGCGAGCATCTGCTCGGCCACCTCGCGGTGCCGTGCCGCGCGCTGGAACTGGTAGACCGTCTGTCCGTCCCAATCGAGGCCGAGCCATTCCAGCCCGTCGAGGATCGCGGCGATGGCGGCGTCGGTCGAGCGTTCGCGGTCGGTGTCCTCGATTCGCAGCAGCATCTTGCCGCCGTGCCGGCGGGCATAGAGCCAGTTGAACAGCGCGGTGCGGGCGCCGCCGATATGCAGGAATCCGGTGGGGGACGGCGCAAAGCGCGTGACGACGGCGTTGCTCATGGAAGGCAGCTCCGACCGGGCGATGAAACCGCCCGGGGCAAGACTTGAGGATGTGGCGCCGGCCTTCACGCCAAAGCGTGCATGACAACCAGCGCGCGCCCTGTAACATGGCTTCGCCGGGCGGTTAAGCGTTCAATGCGCAACCGACAGGCAGGGGCTGGGAAGGGGGATGGCGCGGCAACCTGCATCGCCGGAGCGCCGGAGCGCGCTGAGGGCCGTCGCCGGCATCCTGCCGGCGCGCCTGCCGCCAGTCGCGCTGGGAAGCCTGCCGCTGGCCGAGCGCCTCCAGGCGCTGCGGGACTGGCTTGGCGCGTCGTTGGCGCAGGAGGCCGAGCGCCGCCGCCCGTTCCTCTGGCTGCCCGTGGCGATGGGCTTCGGCATCCTGCTCTATTTCGCCGCCGATCGGGAACCCGCACTCTGGGCGCCGCTCGCGGGCTTCGTCCTGTCCGGCGGCCTCGCTGTCGCACTGCGTCTGCGACCCGCCGCTGCCGCAGTCTGCATCGCCTTCGCCGCGGCCTTCGCCGGCTTCGCAGCAGGCGTCTGGCGCACGGCCGATATCGCCGCGCCGATGCTGGAGCGGCCGCGCATCGGCAAGATCACCGGCTTCGTCGAGAGCGTCGAGGCGCGCGATGCCGGCGCCCGCCTCGTCCTGGTGGTGACGGACATCGCCGGCGTGCCGCCCGAGAGCCGGCCGAAGCGCGTGCGCGTCAACATTCGCAGCGGCACGGTCGCGCCCGGCGACCATATCGCCGGCACCGCGCGGCTCCTGCCGCCACCGGGGCCGGCCCGCGCCGGAGGCTATGATTTCGGGCGCGACGCCTTCTTCCGCGGCATCGGCGCCGTCGGCAGCATCGCCGGCAAGATCGCACTCGTCCCGGCGCCGCATCCCCTGCCATGGCGCCTCGCGCTCGACGTGGGGATCGACAAGGCCCGCAACGTCCTGACGCAGCGCATCGCCAGCGTCGGCGGCGGGCAGGGCGGGGCGGTTGCGGCCGCGCTCGTCACCGGCAAGCGCGGCCTCATCACCGAGGCGTCGAACAACGATCTGCGCGCCGCCGGTATCTATCATATCGTAAGATTGCAATTTCCGGTCCAAACATGAGCTATTTGCCGCATGTTCTGGAAATTGCAGGACTTACCATTCGGCACGGGGCTGGGTCTGCAACCGGCCCGAAGCAGACAGCCTTAGCGCCAATTCGCAGCGGTTCGCTTTCGACACGAGCCGCCAGTTTCAGCC
>NZ_JBFRDQ010000032.1:0-29324 GCF_052113865.1 Allobosea sp. TAB14
ACATAGCCATAGACCTGCTTGTGGATGCGCTCGAACTCCGCGCGCAGCGTGACGAGCGCCGCCGCGTCGATCGGGCCGGCGGGGCAGGGCACGGTGAGCTCGTAGCCCTGGCCGCCATAGCGCATGTCGACCGAGCGGATCAGCGAGCGGCGCTCCTCGGGGATCGCCTCCTGCGCGAACCAGTCCTGCCCGCGCTCCTCGAGGCCGGCGAAGCCGCTCTCCATGCCCGGCGCGCCGGCCTCGCTCAGAGGCAGGAGCCGCGTCAGCGAGAGATTGGTGCGCAGATCGGTGAGCAGCAGGYCGAGCGCGCACATGATGCCCGGATATTTCGGGACGACGAGGCGCGGGATCTCCAGCTCGCGGGCAAGCCGGGCGGCATGGATCGGGCCGGCGCCGCCGAAGCCGAGCATGACATAGTCGCGCGGATCATAGCCGCGCTCGACCGAGATCACGCGGATGGCCTTGGCCATATTGGCGATGACGACGCTGATGATGCCTTGCGCCGTCTCCATGACGCCGAGGCCGAGCTGGTCGGCGAGGCGCCCGATCGCCGCCTTGGCGCGGGCCTGGTCGATCTTCATGCGGCCGTTCAGGAGATGTGTCGGGTTCAGCACCTGCAGCACGACATTGGCGTCGGTGACCGTCGGCTCCTCGTTGCCGCGCCCGTAGCAGACCGGGCCGGGATCGGCGGCGGCCGAACGCGGGCCGACCTTGAGCAGGCCGCCGGCATCGATATGGGCGATCGAGCCGCCGCCGGCGCCGACGGTGTGGATGTCGAGCATCGGCAGCTTCAGCGGATAGCCGTGAACGACGGCATCGTTCGACATCTGCGGCCGGCCGCGGTCGATCAGCGAGACGTCGGTCGAGGTGCCGCCCATGTCGAAGGTGATGATGTTGTCGAAGCCGGAAAGGCCGCCAACGGACAACGCGCCGATGACGCCGGCCGCCGGCCCCGAGAGCACGGTGCGCGCCGGGAAATTCTGCGCTACCTCCGACGAGATCACGCCGCCATTCGACTGGGTCAGATGCGGATGGGCATCGATGCCGATCTCGGCCAGCCGCGGCTGCAGCTTCGAGAGATAGGATTTCATGATCGGGCCGAGATAGGCGTTCACGACCGTGGTCGAGAGCCGCTCGTACTCACGAAACTCGGGCGCGACCTCATGCGAGATCGAGACGAAGGCGCCCGGCATCTCCTCGGCCAGGATCTCCTTGACGCGCTTCTCATGCACCGGCTCGACGAAGGAGAACAGGAAGCAGACGGCGACCGTGGTGATGCCATCGGCCTTGAGCTTGCGGGCGGCGGCGCGCACCTCGTCCTCGTCGAGCGGGGTGTGGATGCTGCCGTCGAAGCGCACGCGCTCGCTGACCTCGAGACGCTTGTCGCGCGACACCAGGATGCGCGGCTTCTGCGTCTGGATGTCGTAGAGGGAATCGCGCTTCTGCCGGCGCAGTTCCAGCACGTCGCGAAAGCCCTTGGTGGTGATGAGGCCCGTCTCGGCGCCGCGCCCGACGATCAGCGCATTGGTCGCGACCGTCGTGCCATGGCCGAAATAGACCACATCGACCTTCTGCCCCGTCGCCTTGGCGACCTCTGCGACGCCCTGCTCGATGCCGCCGGCGATGCCCAGCGAAGGGTCCTGCGGCGTGCTCGACACCTTCCAGACATGGATCTCGCCATGCGTCTCGTCGAACATGCAGACATCGGTGAAGGTGCCGCCGGAATCGACGCCGACGCGCAGCTTCAGGGTGGTTTCGTCTTGAACGGTCATGACTTTGTCGCGATCCGGTTGATCGGAAATTCAGGCAAGGCTCCGCCGCCGGCGAGCCGATGAGGCCCGCCGCTCAGGTCGTTCGAGGGGCGCTCAGCGCGTCTTGATGTCGATCGCGCGGACCCAGTCGTCGCCGCGCGCCTGCCAGGCGATGGTCTTGGACTGGGCGTAGGTGATCGGCGTGAAGAACATGAAGATCGAGGGCGAATCCTCGCAGAGCTGCTTGGTCAGCTTGCGATAGAGTCCCAGACGCCTGATCGGATTATTGGTCGAACGGGCCGCCTTCGCATCCTCGTTGAAGCTGTCGTTCTCCCAGTAGGATTGCGGGTTCTCCTTCTCCCAGAAGTTCAGGAGCCCGCCCGCGTCGAGCGTCGGCCACCCCAGGCCGAAATAGGCGGAGTCGCCGAGATTCTTGCCGACGATGTACTTGTTCATGAAGGCGCCGAATTCCATCTCGCGCAGCTTCACAGTGACGCCGATCTCGCCGAGCTGGGAGGCGACGACCTGGGCGATGTCGGAAGCCTGGATGTAGCGCCCGGTCGGCACTTCCAGATCCATGGTCAGGCCGTTGGCAAAGCCGGCCTCGGCCAAGAGCTTCTTGGCCTCGGCGGGATCGTAGGGGACGGGCTTCAGATCGGGGTTGTAGCCGAAATAGACCGAGGACAACGGCTGGCAGGCGCTGATCTGGGCCAGGCCGTCGAGCAGCCCGTCATTGATCGCCTTGCGGTCGATGCCGAGATTGAGCGCGCGCCAGAGCTTCGGGTTGTCCTTGAACGGCGCCTTCAGCCCGTTGAGCTTGATGAACATGCCGCGCGTGCCGGCGACCGAGGAGGCCTCGGCCTTGCCGCCTGCCTTGATGCGCGCGATCTCGGAGGTCGGGAAGCCGGTGATGAGATCGACATCGCCGGCCTGGAGCGCGGCGATGCGCGAGGAATCCTCGGGGATGATGCGGAAGGTGACGTTGTCGAAGGCCGGCTTCTCGCCCCAGTAGTCCTGGCGCGCCTTCAGCACGATGCGGTCGCCGCTGGCGAAACGGACGAGCTCATAGGGGCCGCTGCCGAGCGCCGCCACGGAGGGGTTGTTCTGCTGCGTCCATTTCGGCGGCATCAGCAGGAACATCGACATCTGGTCGGGCAGGTCGGGATAGGCGCCCTTGGTGACGAACTCGACGGTGGTCGGGGAGATGACCCGGACCTCGTTGATCGCGGCGAACCAGGGCTTGTTGCGCGCGCCGGTCTTGGGGTCGAGCACGCGCTCGACATTCCATTTCACGGCCTCCGCATCGAGCTTCTCGCCGTTCGAGAAGGTCACGCCCTCGCGCAGGGTGAACTGCCAGGCGGTGTCGCCGATCGCCTGCCATTTGGTGGCGAGGCCCGGCCGCAGCTTCAGATCGGGGCCGCGGTCGACCAGCGGGGTGTAGATGTGCGCGGCGACGCTGAGGTCGGTGCCGACCGTCGTCGACTTGTCGGGATCGAGCGTGTTGACGTTGCTCGACAGCGCGATCGTCAGGTCGCGCGCCAAGGCGGGGGAGAGAAGGGCGGTTGAGCTCATCGCGAAAGCGAGAGCGGCGGCGAGGCTGTGGGCCCGGTTGCGCATGACGATCCCCTGTGCTTGACTTTGGCGCCAATCTTGAATTCACGATTGGCATCTGTCAATCTCGGTCTATGGATGTTTTTGCTCAATCGGCGGGCATGGGCAGTGAGCTTCACCTCCGGATGCCTGCAGGCGAATTGCGGTCGGGCGGCAAAGCGGGTGATGATGGCCGGGAACATGCTCGGATTCGTCTTTGGAACACGGCGCGATGGTTTTGGTGACTGAGCAGGGCGGCAGGACGGCTGGCGAGGYGGGCGGCAAGCGCGCTGCCGGCGGCAGCGCCTCGCGGGCGCGCGAACTCGCAAAGCTGATCGAGAAGGACATCAGCACGGGCCGGCTCAGCGCCGGCTCCTGGCTGAAGCAGGTCGATCTCGAAGCGCAGTACAGCGCCTCACGGCTCGACATCCGCCAGGCGCTGGACCGGCTCGAGGAGAAGGGCTTCGTCAAGCTGGAGGCCAATCGCGGCTACCGCGTCGAGAGTTTCGACAAGGAGCGCTTCCGCAATGTTGTGACGATCCGCGCGATCCTGGAGGTCGCGGCCGCCGCGGAGGTGCTGAAGCATATCGATGAGGCGGGGCTGCAACGCTTGCTGCTGCGCGCCGACGCCTTCGCCGAAGCCGTCAATGCCGGGACCGTGGTCGCGCAGGAGGAGGCGAACTACGCCTTCCATGCCGTGATGCTGGAATTCTGCCCGAACCGCGACCTCGTCTCGATGATCTTCGATTTGCGCAGCCGAGTGCCCGTCACGTTGACGCGCGAGAAGAACACCGCCGCCCTGCTCGCCAATACGGTGAGCGAGCACTACGAGATCGTCGAACGCCTGCGCGAGCGCGACAAGCCCGGGCTGGAGGCCGTCGTCCACAAGCATGTGATGGGCGGTCTCGAAGTCGTCTGACATCACCCGAGAGGATTGAGCCATGCGCGTCGCCATCATCGGCTTCGGCGGGATCGGGCGCGGCTATGCCGCCTACCTGACCGCCCAGGGGCATGAGCCTGTGATCTGGTCGCCGAGCGGAGCGGCCCTGGCCGATTTTGCCGGGGATGCATCGCTGACCGTCACCGGCAAGCTCGAAACCGCCGTGCCGTTGCGCGTCGCCCGCGATTGCGCCGAGGCCGTCGCGGGGGCCGAGGCGGTCATCGTCACGGTGCAGGCGAATGGCTTCAAGACGGTGCTCGATGCGCTCGCACCGCATCTCGTTGCCGGACAGAGCGTCATCATCAGCGCCCATTGCTCCTTCGCGGCGCTCCATCTRCACCGCCTGCTGCAGGAGCGGGGCGTCGACGTCCCGATCGCGGCCTGGGCGACGACGGCGCTGACTGCGCGCAAGAGCGGGCCGCGCAGCGTCCATGTCTCGGGCATCCGGGCGAAGCTCGACGTCGCCACCTTGCCGGTTCGCCATGCGCAGGCGGGCCTCGATGCCTGCCGCGCCCTGTTCGGCGATCGCTTCGAGCCGCGCGAGGATGTGCTCGCGATCATGCTCAGCAACCTCAACCCGCCGGCCCATGTCGCGAACATGCTGGGCAACCTGACCCGTGCCGAGCGCGGCGAGGACTGGCCCAATTACGGCTCGATCACCCAGGGCGTCGGCCGCATCGTCGATGCCATGGATGTCGAGCGCCTGGCGCTGGCCGGGGCCTTCGGCCTGTCGGTCCGCAGCGTGCAGGACCACTATGTGCATTCCTTCGGCGTGGCGCCGGGCCCGGTCGGCGAGATGGCGGCGGCCGTCTACAGGAACCGGCCGGAGCTGCTCGGCCCGAAGACGCTGGACACCCGCTTCATCACCGAGGACGTGCCCTTCGGCCTGGTTCCGCTCGAGGCCTTGGGGCAGGTCGCCGGCGTGGCGCTGCCGYTGCATCAGGCCGGCATCGCSCTGTTCGACGCGATCTGCGCCCGGAACTTCCGCGCCGAGAACGATCTGCTGCCCGCGCTCGACCTTGGCCGGTTTTCCGCCGCGCAGCTCCACCGGGAGCTGCGCGGGGACTGATCCGGCTCTAGTCCGCCACCGGCTCTCCGAGCGTGTGCATCAGCCGGTTGGCCCAGCCGAAGATCGAGGCGGAGAGGATGAGGTCGAGGATCTCGACCTCGGACAGGCCGACCTCGCGCAATGCCGCAAGCTCCGCCGCGCCGGCGGCGGGCGGCGATTGCGAGAGCTTCACGGCGAAGTCGAAGATCGCCTGATGCTGCTCCTCGAGCTCGGCCTGCGTGCCCGCCGCGAAGATCGTCTCCATCACCTCCGGGCGCTTGGTGAGCTGGTTGAAGCGCGAGGCGTGGACCGCGGCGCAGTAGACGCAAGCATTGACGATCGAGGCCGCCACGGCGCCGAGCTCGCGCTCCGCCGAGGACAGGCCGCCCCTGCCGTACATGATCGCGTTGAAGAGCGGCGAGCGCACCTTCAGCGATTCCGGATCATGCGCCAGCGTCAGCACATAGGCCGAGATCTTCTTGTTCGACGGCGTCACCTGCATCGCCTCGAGCTGCTCGGGCGTCGCCTTGTCGATCTCGACGGGCGTGACATAGGGCTGCCAGCGCGGAACCGTCGCGGTGAATTCGTGGACGACCTTGCTCATCGGGAGGCTCCCAGCAGGCGCAGCCCGGCGATGACGCGGGCCTGATAGTTGACGAAGGCGGCCAGCTCCGCGAGCCGGACGACATCGGGTTCAGTGATGCCGGCCGCGACGAGCGCGGCGACATCCCCCTTCGTCGCCTCCCGCGTCCGGGCGGTGAGGATGTCGATGTGGCGGACCAAAGCGGCGAGCCGGGCATCGGCGCCGGCCTGGCTCGCGTCCTCGCCGGCAGCGATCGCGGCGAGGACTGGCGTTTCGCCGGCATCCGCCAGCAAGGCGCGGTAATGCGCGGCCAGGGCGTTGTCGCGATTGACGGAGGCCATGCGCGTCGCCAGCGCGGCCCGCTCGGCATGGCTGAGGCCGCCCGGCTCGCGCGGCAGCAACACTGCATCGTGGCTGGCCTGACTCAATTCCATGATTTGCGCCCGCTGTGCCAGCGCCTCGGCGAGGGGGGAGCCTGCCCCGACGCCGGCCAGGGTCTCGATCAAAGTCATTCCATCCTCCGCGCAAGGCGGGCGTCTCGTCGCCCGATCGAATAATGCTTGACGCGTATCATGATGTCCATATCATTCGGATTTGGAATTATGGATGCCATGGATCTGCGCCAGCTCGAAGCCTTCGCCGCCGTCATGTCCGCCGGGAGCATCACCGGCGCGGCGCGGCTGCTCGGGCGCTCGCAACCGGCTCTGACCCGCCTGATCCAGGATCTCGAAGCCTCCCTCGGCTTCGGCCTGCTGCATCGCGCCGGGCCGCGCGTCACCCCGACCGGGCAGGGCCTGCGCTTCTACCAGGAGGTCGAGCCGGTGATCGCCTGGCTGCGGCTGCTGCGCGAGCGGGCCGACGCCATCGCGCAGGAGCGGCCGCCTTCGCTGTCCGTCGCCGCCATCGCCGCCTTCTCCGGCATGCTGCCGGCTGCGCTCGCCCGCCTGGATGGAGACAGCCTCCCCGACCGGATCCATGTCCGGACCGCCATCGCCGAGCAGGTCGTGGAGGCGGTTGCCACGCAGGGCTGCGAAATCGGCATCGCCAGCCTGCCGGTCGAGCACCCGGCGATCGACATTCACTGGATCGGCGAGGCGCCCTGCGTCGCTGTCGTCGCGGCGGACGACCCGCTCGCCGGCAGCGACCGCATTCCGCTCGCGAGCCTGGCGGGTCGCCGGCTGATCACCATGGCGAATCCGTTCCGCTGGCGCCGCCGTCTCGATATGGCGCTGGCGGAGCGTGGCATCGTGCCGGCCGCGATCCTCGACAGCAACACCGCGCAGACCGCCATCATGTCGGCGCGGGCGGGCCTCGGCATTGCGATCGTCGAGCCGGTCATGGCCCATGGCGTGCCGGTGGAGGGGGTGGCGATCCGCCCGCTCGACCTGTCGATACCCTTCTTCTGGGCGGTCTTCTCGCCTTATGGCCGGCCGTTGAGCGGCCTGGCCTCGGGCCTTGTCGAGGCGCTCGAGACGATTTCACGCGAGACGCTGCCGGGCTTCGTCCGGCACGCCGCGACGGCCCGCGACCGGCTGATGGCCGACGCCCTGGGCTCTTCTCCCCATCCGAAAGACCTTGCACCATGAACGCCAACACGCCGCCGGCCATCGGCCTGCGCCAGCTCGAAATCCGGTTGCGACAGGACCTCTCCTGGCTGGAATGGCCGGCCAAAAGCTGGGTGCCGCCGCGTACCTTCGCCGGAGAGCCCGTCACCGACGTCGTGATCGTCGGGGCCGGGATGTGCGGGCTCGCCGCGGCGGCGGCGCTGAAGGGGCTCGGCATCGCGAATCTGCTGGTGCTCGACAAGGCGCCGGCCGGCCGCGAAGGGCCCTGGGTGACCTTCGCGCGCATGGAAACGCTGCGCTCGCCTAAGCAGCTCACGGGCCCGGCGCTCGGCCTGCCGGCCCTGACCTTCCGCGCCTGGTACGAGGCACAGTTCGGCCAGGACGCCTGGAACGCGCTGGGCAAGATCCCGCGGCGGCAATGGATGGAATACCTCACCTGGTATCGCCGCGTGCTCGAGCTGCCGGTCCGCAACGAGGTCGAGCTTCTCGCCGTCGAACCCGGCCCCGAGGAGCTGCTGACGCTGCGCCTGCGCGAAGCCGGCGCCGAGCGCGTCATCCGCGCCCGCCATCTCGTGCTGGCGACCGGCCGCGACGGGCTCGGCGGCCCCTTCGTGCCGGAAATTGTCTCCGGTATCGACCGCAAGCTCTGGGCCCATAGCTCGGAGGAGGTCGATTTCGAGGCTCTCAGGGGCAAGCGCATCGGGGTCGTCGGCGCCGGCGCCTCCGCCATGGACAATGCGGCGGAGGCTCTCGAACAGGGGGCTGGCAGCCTCGATCTCTTCGTTCGCCGCAAGGACCTGCCGCGCGTCAACAAGTTCACGGGCATCGGCAGCCAGGGCGTGGTCCATGGTTTCGCTGCCCTGCCGGATGAGTGGAAATGGCGCTTTCTCGACCATGCGATGAAGGCGCAGACGCCGCCGCCGCGCGATTCGACGCTGCGCGTCTCGCGGCATCCGCAGGCGCGCTTCCATCTCGGCAGCCCGATCCTGAGCCTGGAGGAGCGCGACGGCCATCTCGTCCTGACCACGCCGAGCGGTGCCTATCCGCTCGATTTCCTGATCCTGGCGACGGGTTTCCAGGTCGATCTCGGCCTGCGGCCGGAGCTTGCGGCCTTCGTGCCCTTCATCCGCTTCTGGAAGCACCGCTATACGCCCCCTGCCGGCCTCGACAATGCGGAGCTCGCCAATGCCCCGGATCTCGGGCCCGGCTTCGAGTTCCAGGAACGCGAGCCCGGCTCCTGCCCGGCGCTGTCGCGGATCCACTGCTTCAACTATCCGGCGATGCTCTCCCACGGGAAGCTCTCGGGCGACATCCCGGCCGTCAGCGACGGCGCGGATCGCCTTGCGCGCAGCATCACCGCCGGGCTGTTCAGCGAGGATCGCGAGACGCATTACGCCGCGCTCGTCGCCTATGACACGCCGGAGCTGCTGGGTGACGAGTGGACGGTCGCGCCGCACTCGGCGGCTTCGGGCTGACAATTTAGATGGTGCTCTTCATTTTGCTTTAGCTGGATAACCAATGCGTCGGGGCGACCTCGGGACAGGTAGGGACGGATGAATTACCGCTGGGACTGGTCGGTCCTGATCAGGGAGCCCTATATCGACTGGCTGTGGAGTGGCCTGCTCCTGACGCTGGCGATCAGCATCCTGAGCTGGGCCGTCGCGCTGACGATCGGCATCGTCGTCGGCGTCGCCCGCAGCGCCCCGTCTCGCGTGGCGCGCCTGCTGGCCGGCATCTATATCGACGTGTTCCGCAGCGTGCCGCCGCTCGTCCAGCTGTTCCTGTGGTATTTCGTCCTGCCCGAGATCGTTCCCGACGGGGTTGGCCTCTGGCTGAAGCGGGACCTGCCTTATCCGGAAATCGTCACCGCGGTGGTCGCCATCGGCCTGTTCGCCGGGGCGCGCGTCGCCGAGCAGGTTCGCGCCGGCATCGAGGCCGTCGGCGCGCCGTTGTTGCCGGCGGCACTCGCCACGGGCCTGCGCCCGCTGCAGGCCTTCCGGCTGATCGCCCTGCCGCTGGGCCTGCGTGCCATCGTCGGGCCGCTGACCTCCGAGTTCCTGATCACGATCAAACTGTCCTCGCTCAGCCTGACGATCGGCGTGCTCGAACTGACCGCGCAAAGCCGGCATGTCGAGAACTACACCTTCCAGGGCTTCGAAGCCTTCACCTTCGCGACCGTGGGCTATCTGGTGATCGGCCTGTGCGCGACGGGGCTGATGCGCCTCGTCGATGGCCGGATCGGCGGAGCCTCGCTGCGAAAGGCCACGACGTGAGCGATTTCGACTGGGGCGTGATCGCCCGCTCGTATGGATTCCTCGCCGAAGGGATGGCGCTCAGCGCGCTGCTGGTTCTGGTCGCGACGCTGGGCGGCCTCGTCGTCGGCTTCGGGCTAGCGCTGATGCGGCTGTCCACGCACCGGCTGATCTCGGTTCCGGCGGCGGCTTACGTCACGGTGATGCGCTCGCTGCCGCTGGTGCTGGTGCTGTTCTGGTTCTATTTCCTGATGCCGCTCGCCATCGGGCGGCCGGTCGGCTCGCTGACCTCGGCCCTGATCGCCTTCGTCCTGTTCGAGGCGGCGTTCTATTGCGAGATCATCCGCGCCGGCATCGGCAGCGTCCGCTCCGGGCAGAGCGATGCCGGGCTGGCGACGGGCCTGCGCCGCTGGCAGGTGCTGCGGCTGATCGTGATGCCGCAGGCGATGCGAGCGATGGGGCCGCTGATCCTCAACCAGATCGTGATCGTGTTCCAGGACACCTCGCTGGTCTATGTCGTATCGCTGCACGACTTCCTCACCGCCGCGAGCGTGGTCGCCGCCCGCGACGGGCGTTCCACCGAAATGTATACGCTGGTCGCCGTCGTCTATCTGGTGATCTGCCTCTCCGTCACGAAGCTTGCCGAATTCTACACGAAGGGGCGCCCGTCATGATCGTTCTGGACGACGTGCACAAATCCTACGGCCCCCAGCACATCCTGCGCGGCTGCTCGGCCGAGATCCGTCTCGGCGAGGTCGTGGTGGTCTGCGGGCCGTCGGGCTCCGGCAAGAGCACGCTGATCAAATGCATCAACGGGCTGGTGCCGTTCGAGCGCGGCACGATCACGGTCGACGGCGTCTCGGTCTCGTCGCCGAAGACCGACCTGCCGGCCCTGCGCTCGCGCATCGGCATGGTCTTCCAGAGTTTCGAGCTCTACCCGCACATGACCGCGCTGCAGAATGTCAGCCTGGCGCAGATCCATGTGCTCAGGCGCTCGCAGAAGGAGGCCGATGAGCGCTCGGCGAAGATCCTGACGCGGGTCGGGCTTGGCGACAAGCTGGGACAACGCCCGTCGCAACTCTCCGGCGGGCAGCAGCAGCGCGTGTCGATCGCACGCGCCCTGGCGATGAACCCGCAGGCGATGCTGTTCGACGAGCCGACCTCGGCGCTCGACCCCGAGATGATCAACGAGGTGCTGGAGGTGATGCAGGAGCTCGCCCTCGAAGGCATGACCATGATCGTCGTCACCCATGAGATGGGCTTCGCCCAACGCGTTGCGGATCGCGTCCTGTTCATGGATCGTGGCGAGATCGTCGAGGACACGCCCAAGGAGCAGTTCTTCACAGCCCCTGCCTCGGAGAGGGCGCGGCAATTCCTGAAGCAGGTCCTGACGCATTGAGCGGTCATGGGCGTTTCCAGCGGCCAGCCATGGTCATGCGAGCGACAACAAGCCGGCGGTTCCGTCGGGAGAGGCGATTCCACGATGCGCGTTAGCATTCTCGGTGCAGGAGCGGCGGCCTGCGGCGCCGCGGCTCAATTGTCGGCCATGGGGCATGACCCGATGCTGTGGTCGCCCTCCGGCCGGAGCACGGAGCAGCTTGCTGCGGGAGCGCCGCTGCGCGCGACGGGAGCGATCGAAGCCAGCTTCCACCCGCGTATCGCGGGAAGCGCCGCGGAAGCCGTCGCCAGCGCCGACGTCGTGATGCTGGCGATGCCGGGCTACGCCCACAAGATGGCGTTCGATGCGATCGCCCCTCATCTGAGGGAGGGGCAATCCGTCATCGTCAGCTCGCATGCCTCCTTCGGCGCGCTCTACCTTTCGCAGCTGCTGGCGGCGCGGAAGCTGTCTGTGCCCATCGTCGTATGGGGGACGACCCTGACGACCGGCCGCAAGGCATCGCCGACCGAGGTCGCGGTGAATTCGCTGCGCTCCAAGATCGACATCGCGTCCTTGCCGCAGGAAGCTGCGGCCGAAGCGCTGGCGCTGTGCAACGCCCTGTTCGGCGAGCGCTTCGTCGTCCGCGAGGGACTGCTGGCGATCGCTCTGAGCAATCTCAACCCGCAGAACCATCTCGCCATCGCCCTGTTCAACCTGACGCGGATGGAGCGGGGCGAAAGCTGGGGCCAGGCCGAGAACGTCACCACCGCCGTCGGGCGCGTGATGGAAGCGCTCGATGCGGAGCGGCTCGCCATCGCCGAGGCCTTCGGCGTCTCGGTCCGGACGATCCGCGAGCATTATGCCTATTCCTACCAGCTTCCGGTCGCCAGCATCGCGGAGATGAATGCCGAGCTGCATGGCCGCGGCAAGGGCGGTTTCGGCCCGACGACGCTGGAGAGCCGCTACGTTCTCGAAGATGCACCTTACGGATTATGGCCCACCGTGCTGCTCGGCCGGCTCGCCGGGAAACCGGCGACCTTGCACGAGGCGGGGCTGACGATGCTGTCGGCCGCCTATGGGCGGGATTTCGCGGGCGAGAACGAGTTGCTGCCGGCGCTCGGCTTCGCGGCGATGGCGCGCGACGAGCTGGAGGCGCGGGCGCGGRATGGATTTTAGACACCGTCCTCCGGCGAGGGCGGCCATGCGAGCGATCGCGATAACCGGGAGAGAGCCATGAGATTCCATCTTGCTGCAGCTGCGGGCGCATGTCTGGCGCTGAACCTGGCGAGTTCGGCCGCCGGGGCCCAGGAGGTCGACGGCATCGTCAAGAAGCTGAAAGAGACGCAGACCATCACCATGGGCGTCCGCGAGGCGCTGTTTCCGTTCAGCTATCTCGACGACAACAAGAATCCGACGGGCTATGCGGTCGAGTTCTGCAAGCGCATCATCGAGGACATCAAGACCGAGCTGAACCTGCCCGAGATCAAGATCAAATACGTGCCGATGACGATCCAGAACCGGCAGGCGCTCGTCGCCAACGGGACGATCGACCTCGAATGCGAGGGGACGGTCAACACCTTCGGCCGCAACAAGCAGGTCGATTTCTCGTCGGTCAGCCACGTCTCGGCAAGCCAGCTCCTGGTCCTCAAGAGCACCGGCATCAAGAATTACGACGACCTCAACGGCAAGATCGTGGCGGTGGCGACGGGCGGCACCAGCGAGCCCGACCTCAAGAAGCTCGTGGCCGAGCGCAAGCTCAATCTGCGCGTCATCAATGTCGACGACCACGCCGCCGCCCTGATCGCGGTCGAGACCCGGCGCGCTGATGCCTATTTCAGCGACAATGGCGCCTTCTACGGGCTGATCAAGCAGTCGAAGAAGCCCGACGCGCTGGAGATCGTCGGCGACGAATACGGCTATGCGCCGCAAGGCTTCATGGTGCCCAAGCTCAACCCGACCATCCTCTGGATCGTCAATCACACGATGGGCAAGATGTTCAAATCGGGCGAGGCCGAGGCCTTGTACATGAAGTGGTTCGGGCCGCTCGGCGCCCATGTCGGGCCGAAGCTGCGGGCCGCCTGGGCGACGCAATCCTACGCCGAATGAGCCTGCGCCGCCGTCACGGCGCCTGAGAACCGGACCCGCCGCGCTCCGCGCGGCGGCAGGGCCTGCCGATCGCTTGCGGTCAGGCGCCTGAGGGGGCGAGCCGGAGATCGCGGAGCGCGGGAGTGCCCAGCATGCCCATCGTGATCCTGAGTTCGTTGGCGAGGATGTCGAGGATGCGGCCAGCGCCTTCCGCGCCGCCGATCGCCACACCATAGAGCGGCGCGCGGCCGATCAGGACGCCGTTCGCACCCAAAGCGAGAAAGCGGGCGATGTCGGCGCCGCGGCGCACGCCGCTATCGGCCAGGATCTCGAGACGGCCGGCGATGGCGTCGGCGATCGCCGGCAGCACCTGGGTCGGGCCGGGCGCGCAGTCGAGGTTGCGCGCGCCATGGTTCGACACGACGATGGCGTCGACGCCGTGCGACAGCGCCGCCTGCGCATCCTCCACCCGCAGGACGCCCTTGAGCACGAGCTTGCCGCGCCAGTGCCGGCGCAGCAGCTTCACATCCTCCCAGGTCACGTCCGCCGCCAGGCTGAGCTCGTCGGAGAGCGCGGCGCGGCCCAGCTTGGTGCGGAACCCGTCGGGGTAATGCGCATAGGTCGGCACGCCGCCCGTCGCCAGCGCCCGCAGCATGACGGAGGCCGTCCAGCGGGGATGCAGCGCGACGTCGAGACCCGCCCGCCACGAGGCCTTCAGCGGAATGCCGAAGCCGTTGCGGAGATTGTATTCGCGGTTGGGGCCGACGGCGGTGTCGACGGTCAGGACGAGGGTTTCGGCCCCGGCCGCCCAGGCGCGGTCGAGCAGCGCGAGCATGCGCTTGCGGTTCTTCCAGACATAGAGCTGGAACCAGAGCCGCGCGCCGGATTCCGCAGCGATGCGCTCGATGGCGGTGATCGACTGCGTCGAGACGCAGAAGGGAATGCCGGCGGCCGCCGCGGCTTTGGCGATGGCGATCTCGCCATCGTGCCAGACGAGGCCGGCGACGGCGGTGGGCGCGATCACCAGCGGGAGCGGCTGGCGCCGGCCGAGGATCTCGGCCTCGGTCGAACGCCGGGAGACATCGACCAGCACAGCCGGCGAAAGCCGAATCGCGTCGAGCTCACTGCGGTTGGTGGCGATGGAGACTTCGTCCTCGCTGCCGCGATCGACATATTCGAACAGGCCGCGCGGCAGACGGCGCGAAGCGGCGCGGCGCGCATCGGCGACGTTGAGGATCTGGGAGAAGGCGGTCATCGCGGCAGCGTCATCGTGGCAGGTCGATGCCGATGCCGCGTTCGCGGGCGCGGTCGATGACGAGATGCGCCAGCGCGAGATCTGCGAGGGCAAAGCCCCGGAAGCAGAAGAAGGAGCGGGCGCCCGGCGCGGTCGGGTGGGCGTCGTTCGCCATCTCGACGAGATCATGGCCGAAGCGGACCGTCGTGACGGGATTGCCGTCGATGTCGTAGGGCGCCTGCGACTGTTCGAGGCTGTCGGTCGCCAGCACGTCGAAGGCCGGCAGGCTCTCGGGAATCCAGCTTCGGCCGATATCGACGGCGGCGGCGAAGGCGTTCGGCTTCATCAGCCGCGCATCGAGGAACGGCTTCAGCCCCGGCGCGCCCGGCACCATCGAGATGACGATGTCGCTGCGCGCCAGCAGGGCGTCGGCATCGGCGACGATCTCGGTCGCAAGTCCGTGCTTCGAAGCGGCCTGCGCGAGACGCTCCGCCGAGGAGCGGCTGCGGCTCAAGGCCAGCGCCGTGGCCAGGCCGGGATAGAGGGCGAGGAAGGCGTCGAGATGGGCATGGGCCTGGAGGCCGCAGCCGACGAAACCGATGGTCCTGGGGGCGGGCGGCGCCATCCGCGCGGCGGCGGCGGCCGAGAGCGCGGCGGTGCGGATCAGCGTGATCTCGTCGCCGTCAAGCACGGCCAGCGGCGCGCCGCTGCGATAGTCGCTGACGCAGATCAGGGCGTTGATCCCGGGCACCGGGCTGTCGGGGCCGACGGGCGCCATCGAGACCCATTTCAGCGTCGCGATCCCCTGCGCCTGCGAGGCTGCCGTCATGGCCTGGAAGCCATGACCGGGACCGAGCCCGAGCGCGCTTTTCGGCAGGCTGCGGTTGAGGCCGGCGGCATGGTCGCGGAAGGCCTGGAGCACGGCCTCGCGCGCCKCGCCGGGMGSRATGGCSAGGGCCTTSACGTCGCTGCGCGAGAGATAGAGCAGGYGCTCGCTCATCGGGCGAAYCTCCGGGCGGAATAGGGGGTGGGATCGAAGGGCGGCTCGCGCCCGTCGATCAGCGCGGCGACGAGCCTGCCCGTCGCCGGCGCCTGGGTCAGCCCGGTATGGGCATGGCCGAAAGCATGCACGATATCGGCCGAGCCGGAAGCGATGCCGATGCAGGGCAGGCCATCCGGCGTCGAGGGGCGGTTGCCCATCCAGCGGTCGATCCGGGCGGTCTCGAAGCGCTTCGCCTGCCCGGGAAACATCCTGCGGGCATAGCCGAGCAGGATGTCGGCGCGGCGCCAATCCGGGTCTGCGTCGGGATCGGCGAGCTCGACCTGCCCGGCGAGCCTCAGCCCTTGCGGCGTCGAGACGACGCCCATCTGCCCGTCCGAGGGCATCAGCCCGGCGCCGAGCTCGACGCCCGGCTCGGGGATGACGACATGGTAGCCGCGCTCGGAGATCAGGGGCACGCGGTCTCCGGTGAGCCTGGCCAGCCCAGCCGAACCGATGCCCGCTGCGATGACGGCGCGGTCGCAGGCGAGGGGGCCCCGGTCGGTCGCGACAGCGCTCAGCCTGCCGCTCTCGATGATGAAGCCGGTGGCGCGCGCCCCGATGCGTTGCGCGCCGCGCGCCTCCAGCAGCCGGGCAAGCGCCGCGCAATAGGCGCCGGGATCGGCGATCTGGCCGGCATCGTCGAGCCGGGCGCCGAAGCGGTAGGCCGGCGACAGCTCCGGCTGCAGGCGGCGCAAGTCGGGCTCCTCGATCTCGCTGAAGCGGATTCCGAGCTCGCGGCGCATCGCCCAGATGCGGCTTTCGGCGGCGAAGGCGGTGCGGTCCGGATAGACATAGACCAGCCCCTCCTGCCGGATCAGGTGGCTGACGCCAGCCGCGTCGGCATAGGCGCGGTGATCGGTCACTGTGTGCTTGCAGAGCGGGTAGCGCTGGCGTGCGCAGATCCCGATGCGCTCCCAGTCGCGGCCGGCGGCGATGAAGCGGGCGAGCCAGCCGGCATGGCGGGGCAGGTCGCGCCAGCGCAACGTGAACGGCCCGGTCCGGTCGAGCAGGAAGCCCGGCACCTTGCGCCAGAGACCCGGCAGGGAGATCGGCATGATCGCGCCGGGGTTGATCCAGGTCGCATTGCCGTAGGAGGCGGCCTGACGGCCGCCGGGCTCGCCCGGCTCGACCAGCAGGACATGGTGGCCGGCGCGCTGGACCTCGAGGGCTGCGCACAGGCCGACGATTCCGGCGCCGATCAMGGCGACGGTCAATGGCGCGTCCCCCGGCATCGCCCGGCCTCAGCCGCGATTGTGGAAGTGGCTGAGGAAAGCCCGGGTCGCTTCCTGCTTGGGTTCGCCGATCACCTCGCGCGCCGGTCCCTCCTCGACGATGACGCCGTCGCGCATGAAGACGACGCGGTCGGCGACCTCGCGGGCGAAGCCGATCTCATGGGTGACGATGATCATCGTCATGCCCTCGGCGGCGAGGTCGCGCATCACGCCGAGCACCTCCCCGACGAGTTCGGGGTCGAGCGCGGAAGTCGCCTCGTCAAAGAGCATCACCTCCGGCTCCATCGCCAGCGCGCGTGCGATGGCGACGCGCTGCTTCTGCCCGCCCGAGAGCTTGTTGGGGAAGACGTCGACCTTGTCGCTGAGGCCGACCTTGGCGAGGAGCTTGCGGGCGAGCGCCTCCGCCTGCGGCTTCGGCATCGCCTTCACCGAGACCGGGCCCTCCATGACGTTCTGGACCACCGTCATGTGCGGGAACAGGTTGAAGTGCTGGAAGACCATGCCGGTGTTCGAGCGGAAGCGCGCCTGCTCGCGGGTGGCCGGCAGCTTCGAGCCGTYGCCGAAGGAGAAGCTGTCCTCGCCGATGCGGACGCGGCCGCCCTCGGGCATGACGAGCAGGTTGAGGCAGCGCAGCAGGGTCGACTTGCCGGAGCCGGACGGGCCGATCAGCGCGACGACCTGGCCGGTCTCGACCTTGAGATTGATGTCCTTCAGCACGATCAGCGCGCCGAAGCTCTTGCGAAGGCCGGAGACCTCGATCCTGTAGCTCATCGCCCGGCCCTCAATTGCTGTGCGCCAGCCGCTTTTCGGCCAGCTTGACGATCGCGGTCAACGGCAGCAGCACGACCACGTAGATCGCGGCGACCACCGTGTAGACCTCGAGCGCGCGGTAGGTGTCCATGGCGGCAACCTGGCCCTGATAGAGCAGGTCGGGCACGGCGAGGACGGAGACGAGCGAGGTGTTCTTGAACTGGATGATCGACTGGTTCATCAGCGGCGGGATCATCCGCTTGAWSGCCTGCGGCAGCACGATCCGGCGCATCACCCGCGCCGGGGTCATGCCCAGCGCCAGCCCGGCCTCGCTTTGCCCCGGCTCGATCGAGATGATGCCGCCGCGGATCACCTCCGCATAGAACGAGCCGCCATAGAGCGTCAGCGTCACGACCGAGGCGGTGATCGCGTCGAGCTTGATGCCGGTCAGGATCGGCAGCGCGTAATAGAACCACAGCAGCAGCACGAGCAGCGGCGTCAGCCGGAACATCTCGATATAGGCCCAGGACAGCCAGCGCAGGGCCGGCGAGCGCGAGAGCTGGGCGATGCCGGCGATGAGGCCGACGACCAGGCCGAGTAGGACGACGGCGATGGTGATGCCGATCGTCACGCCGGTTCCGGTCAGGAAGATCCAGCGATAGCTCCAGACGATGTCGAAATTCCAAGTGTAGGACATGCCCAACCCTGCCCGCGTGCGGCGCGGCCCTCGCGCATGAGAGCGCGTTGCCGGAGGCGGCCCGCAAAAAGCGATCTGCACGAAAGAGCGTGCAGGAAACGAAGCGGCTTCCCGCGACGGGCGCGGGAAGCCGGAGAACCCTCAGAGGGTGATGCCCGCCGGAATGTCCTCGGAGGTGACGCCGACCTGCTCCAGGCTTTCGACCACGGCGCTGCGGACGAGGCCGAGGCCGCGCGCATAGACGATCCAGGTGTTGACGAAATCGCGCCAGGTCTTGTCCGATTCGCGGCGGAAGGCCGCGTTCGAGGTCGAGCCGAAGAAGGGCTGGGGCACGACGACCTTGCCGAGGCTGGGGTCGGCCTTCACGGCGCGCACGCCGCCCATCCAGAAGATGCACTGCGCATCGACGCGGCCGGTGCGCAGCGCCAGCATCGCCTCGTTGATGGTCTTGAAGCGCGTGATCTGGGCCTTCGGGCACAGCAGCGTGGCGATCTGGTCATGGGCCGAGCCGACATCGACCGAGATCTTGACCTCGGGTTTGTTCATATCGGCCCAGTTCTTGGGCTCGAAGCCCGGCTTGGCGATGACGACCAGCGCGCTGTCATAGGCGCCGACCGAGAAATCGACCGCCATCGCGCGCTTCGGCGTCGGGTTGAGCCCGAACATGATGTCGATCTTGTCGGCCTGGAGATCGAGCACCGCATTGCCCCAGGTCGTCTCGACCAGCTCGAGCTCGACCTCCATGTCCTTCGCGAGCGCGGCGCCGATCGTGTAGAAATGGCCGCTCCACTTGCCGCTGGCCGGGTCCTTGACGAACCAGGGCGCGCTCGAGGTCACGGCGCCGAGCCTGAGCTTCTTGCTGGCGATGATGCGGTCGAAGGTGTTCTTCGCCGCGCTCTGCGCGCTCGCTCCGTTGGAGGCCAGCGTGAGCGCGCCGGCTGCCACCGCGCCCGCGCCGATGAGGCCTGCCAGATCCCTGCGTGTCGTCATGTTCATTCTCCCGGCGTTATGAGGCGAACCCCGTCATGGCTGGTGAGGCAGGCTCCCGCTTCCCCTGCGGGCTTCCGTGACCTGCGCCCCCTCACCGAAGGCCGCAGCGGATTTTTCGGTCGTCTTCAGGCCGTGCCCGGCGCCAGCAGAACGCCCGGATTCATCAGGTTCTGCGGATCGAACAGCGTCTTGACCTTGTTCATCAGCTCGTAGCGCAGCGGGTCGGCGAGGCGCGCGAGTTCTTCGGTCAGCTTGCGCCCCACGCCGTGCTCGGCGCTGAAGGTTCCGCCGAAACGGGCGGCGACGTCGTGGATGGCCCGCTCGACTTCGAGCGCGAAGGCTTCCGCATCGGGCAGGGCCGCCCAGAATTCGTGCGTGAACATCAGGATGTAGTGCACATTGCCGTCGCCGAGATGGCAGACCACTTCCGTGATCGCCTGCGGGTAGCGCTCGGCCGCGACCTTGTCGGCCGCCGCGATGAAGGGGGCGACGTGGGAGGAGCGCACGGCGACATCATGCGTGATGCTCATGCCTTCCTTCCTGTTGGCCTCGGAGACCGAATGGCGGAGGTGCCAGAACTCGGCCGCTTGCTGCTCGGAGGTCGCGATGACGGCATCGAGCACCTCGCCGGCTTCGAGCGCGGCGCCGACGACCTCCTCGAGGATCGCGGGGAGGGCGGTGGTCGCGTCCTCGCTGCCGAGCTCGATCAGGACGGACCAGGCCGGAATCTCGGGGAAGGGGAAGCGGGCCCGCTCGGCATGCTTGCGCACCAGCTCGAATTGTGAGGCGGAGACCATCTCGAAGGCCTGGATATAGGAGCCGGCGCGGTCCTGCAGCGCGGCCAGCAGCGCGACTGCGGCCGCGGGTTCGGCGACGGCGACCCAGGCATGGGCGGTGTTCGGCGTCTGCGGATGCAGCCGCAGCGCCGCACCCGTGACGATGCCGAGCGTTCCTTCCGCGCCGATGAACAGATGGCGCAGCATGTAGCCGGTGTTGTCCTTGCGCAGCGCCGCGAGGTCCGAGAGCACGCGCCCGTCCGGCAGCACGACTTCCAGGCCGGCGACGAGATCGCGCATCGGTCCGTAGCGGACGACGCCGGTGCCGCCGGCATTGGTCGAGATCAGCCCGCCGATCTGGGCGCTGCCCTCGCTGCCGAGATGGAGCGGAAACTGCCGCCCGGCCTCGATGGCGGCGTTGTGCAGATCGCCGAGCACGACGCCGGCATCGACGGTCGCGACGCCGGTGGCCCGGTCGACCGAGCGGATGCGGTTCATGCGGCGCAGCGACAGCACGATGCCGGGCTTGTCGCTCCGGCCGCTGTCCGGCACGGCGCCGAAGCACAGGCCGGTATTGCCGCCGACCGGGAAGACCGGCTGGCCTTCAGCCGCGCAGAGCGCGACCACGGCGGACACCTCCGCCGTGGAAGCCGGCTGGACGATGGCGAGCGCCCGTCCGCGCCGGCGCTGGCGCCAGTCGACGAGCCAGGGCTCCATCTCGGCCGGATCGGTGATCAGGCCCTTGTCGCCGACGATGCCGCGAAGCCGCTCGATCACGATCCGCTCTCCGCTCAGGCCAGGCTGATGGCTTTGGCCTGCGCCGCGGCGACCTTGAGCCCGGCCAGCGTCTGGTCGCTCGGCCCGAGCAGCGGCAGACGCACGCCGCCGACCGGCATGCCGGCGAGCGCCATATATTCCTTCAGCGGCCCCGGATTCGTCTCGACATAGATGGCGTCGACCACCGGATCGATCTTGTCCTGCAGCTTCAGCGCCTCCTTGAGCTTGCCCTGGCGGGCAAGCGCGAAGATCTCGAGCCAGATCTTCGGATAGATGGTCGCCGACGCCAGCACGCCGCCCCGCGCGCCGAGCGCGACATGGGTGGCGAAGAGCGGCTCCTCGCCCGACAGGATCGCGATCTTGTCGCCGGCATATTTCACCGTGCGGATGAAATCGGGCATGTCGTAGGACGAATATTTCATGCCGATGATCGAGCCGTCCTCGGCCATCGCCTGCACCGTGTCGGCGAAGGCGGAGACCGTCGTGCGGCGCGGAATCTGGTAGAGCATGACTGGCAGGTCGAGCGCATCGCGGTAGCGCCGGAAATAGGCGCGCATGCCGTCCTGCGTGCCGGGGGCGTAATAGGGCGTGACGGTCATGACCGCGGCGGCGCCGGCAGCGGCGAAGTCGCGGCCGGCTTCGAGCGCATCCTCGAAGCCGGTGGAGAGCACGCCGGGAATGACCGGCTTGCCGTCGGCGGCCTCGACGCAGGCGGCGACGATGGCGCGGCGCTCGTCGCGGGAGAAGGCCGGATATTCGCCCGTGCCGCCGATCGGCACGATGCCGGCCGCGCCGGCCGCGAGCTGGAAACGCACCAAAGCCTGGAGGCCCTTGATGTCGACCGCACCGTCGGCGGCGAGCGGCGTGACGATCGCGGTGTAGAGGCCGCCAAGTGTGTCGTGCGTGAGTGTCATGCGAAACGTCCCTGCCGCGATGTCGCCTGGCCGCGCCGGCCCCTCGCCGAACGCCTCCGGACCGGTTGCCGGCGCACCATTTGCGGAAAATTGTTGCAGCCGGGACCAACTGTCAACACAAAAATATAAAAATGTCGGATACGAAATTTATTCGCCCATGAGCGGTGACGTTCCCTTTTCTTCCCTGCGGCCGGCGATTATGACAGGAGGTGCCATTGGGCTGGAACGAGGAGAATGGGCATGCCGGAAATCTCGCTGGCGGAACGGGGGGAATCGCCCGAGCCGCCTGAGGCCTGGCAGTCCGGCGACGAGGCGCGCGGCGGGATCGATATCGGCGCGCGGCTGCTCAAGCTGCGCAAGAGTCGCGGCCTGACCCTGCAGGACGTCAGCGCGATGACGGGCGTATCGGCCTCGGCCTTCTCCAAGATCGAGCGCAACGAGCTTTCGCCGACGATCTCGACGATGCAGCGCATCGCCCATGGGCTCGAGGTCGAGCTGGTGACGCTGTTGTCGAGCGGCGAGCAGGGCGGCGCGGTGAGCTTCGCCGGGCGCCGCAGCATCAGCCGGGCGGGCGGCGGCAGCAAGCACACCACCGGGACCTGCAACAACGTCCTGCTCTGTGCCGATCTCAAGAACAAGCGCGCCACGCCGATCCTGACCACGGTGACGGCCCGCTCGCCGGACGAATACGCGGCCTGGGCCAAATCCGAGGCGGAAATCTTCGTGATGGTGATGGACGGCACGCTCATCGTGCATAGCCGCCTCTACGAGCCGCTCGAGCTCAACAAGGGCGATTCCGTCTATTACGACGCCACCACCGAGCACACCTGGACCTCGAAGGGGCCGACCGATGCGGTCGTGCTCTGGGTGCTCGTCGACCTCTGACGGCGCCGCCGCCGCGACAGCGCCCGATTCCGCCTCGGAGCAGGGCGCGGTTGCGGTCCCGGCACGATCGTTGCACGATCCCGGCTTGTCCGACGATCGGATCGCATCTTGGCCCGTATCGACCTGCGCAACTCGTCCCGCTACTGGCACGACCCTCGGGTTCCGGGCCTGAGTTGCCTCGTCGCCGATTTCACCAGCCACGATTACGCCCCTCACAGCCACGAGGCCTTCGTCGTGGCGGTGACGGAGGCCGGCGGCGCCGAGTTTAAGAGCCGGGGGCGGACCGACGAGGCGGGAACCTCGACCCTGCTCGTGTTCAATCCCGACGAGCCGCATTCCGGGCGCATGGGCTGGAGCCCGCGCTGGCGCTATCGCGGGCTCTATCTGACCCGCCCGGCGATCGAGATGCTCAATGCCGCGCTCGGGCTGGATGCGACGGCCTATTTCTGCCGGAACAGCTTTCACGACGCCGATCTGATCGAGGCCTTCCTCGGGCTGCATCGCATTCTCGACGACGGCAACGACCCGTTCGAGGAGCGCGAATTGCTGCTGCGCAGCTTCGGCGCCCTGATCCGGCGCCATGCCGCGGGCGAGCCCAGGCTGTCGCTGCCGGCACGCGACGCGCAGCGGGCGGCCCGCGTCCGCGAGATCATGCGCGAACGCCATGCGGAGGAGCTGACGCTGGAGGAGCTCGGCGCCGCCGTTGGGCTCACGCCGTTCCAGTTGATCGCSCTGTTCAAGCGCAGCACGGGGCTSACCCCGCATGCCTATCTCACGCARYTGCGCCTSAAGGCSGCGATCGSSGCGCTCGGKCGCGGCACGAGCATCGCTGCCGCTGCCTTGGACGCGGGCTTCTACGACCAGAGCGCGCTGACGCGGCATTTCAAGCGCAGCTACGGCATCACCCCGCTGCAATGGGTGCAGGCGACCGCCGGCTGAGCGGTTTTCTCAATTTCCGCCAATAGCGGCGCGGCAAGGCGCGCCAATCTCGTCTCCATGCGGATGCCCTGTCGGCACTGCGGAAAGGATGAGATTCATGCCCCGCTATTTCTGCCTCGACAATCCGGAGGTCCCGACGCTCGCGACTGAGGTCGTCGAGGCGGGGCCGGGCTGGGTCGTTCTCGCGGAAAGCCCGTTCTATCCGGGCGGCGGCGGACAATTGCCCGATCGCGGCTCCCTGGAATGGGCCGGCGGCGAGGTCGCGGTCGCCGGTTTCGAGAACGAGGGGGGCCGGCTCCGGCATCTGCTCGCCGACCCCATCGAACTCCCGGCCGGCACCGTTGAAGCCAGGGTCGACCCGGCGTTTCGCGGGCTGATGCGCGCGCTCCACACCGATCTGCACATCGTCAACGCCGTCGTCTTCCAGGGCTTCGACGGCGCGCTCGTCACCGGCGTGCAGATGAACGAGGACGGCACCGCGCGCATCGATTTCGACCTGCCGGACGCCGATAATGACCGCCTGCGCGCGATCGAGGAGCCGGTCAACGCGCTCATCCGGCAAGACCTCGCCGTCCGGCAGGACTATCTCCCCGAGGCGGTGGCCTTCGCGGAGCCGGGGCTGATCCGCTCGCGCTCGGTCGCCCCGCCGCCGACCGCGGACGGGCAGGTGCGCGTCGTCGAGATCGTCGGCCTCGACCGTCAGGCCTGCGGCGGCACCCATCTCGCCTCGACCGGCGGCTCGCCGCCGATCCGCATCCTGAAGATCGACAACAAGGGCCGGCACAACCGCCGCCTGCGGATCGGCCTCGCGGGCGCGCTGTGAGGCCGGCAATGTCGATCCTCCGGCGCCTCTGGGACCAGCCGTTGCTGCTGCTGCCGCTGCCGCCTCTGTTCTGGGCCGGCAACCTCGTGCTCGGACGGGCGCTTGCCGACACGTTTCCGCCGGTCTCGCTCGCGGTCGGGCGCTGGCTCGTCGCGCTCGCCTGCTTGGCGCCCTTCGTGCTCGGCGCGCTCAGTGCGCAGCGGCAGGCGCTGTTTCGCGCCCGCTGGATCGTCCTGGCCTGCGGCGCCTTCGGCATCGCCGGCTATAATGCGCTCGGCTATCTCGCCTTGCAGAGCGCGCCCGCCGCCAGCGTCGCCTTCCTCAACTCGACCTTGCCGCTGATGGTGCCGCTCGCGGCCTTCGCGCTCGGGGTCGAGCGCGTCTCGGTCCGCACGCTTGCCGGAATCGCCATTTCCTTCGTGGGCGTGGCCTGGATCGTGGCGCGCGGCGAGCCCGCGAGCCTGTCGCGGCTGGGCATCGGCGGCGGCGAGCCGCTGGTCCTGCTCGCGGTCGCCAATTACGCGGTTTATTCGGTGCTGCTGCGCCGCCGGCCCGCCGATCTCGATCCGCTCCTCTTCCTGGCGGCGACGATGGTGGCGGGGCTCTTCGTGCTGCTGCCGTTCTGGATCTGGGAACTGGCGCGCGGCGCGGAGATCCCGACCGCGCCCGGCCCGCTCGCGGCCGTGCTCTATATCGGCGTCTTCGCCTCGCTGCTCGCCTTCGTCATCTGGAACCGCTGCGTCGCGACGCTGGGGCCGAGCGTCACCGGGGCCTCCTTCCATCTCGTCGCCCTGTTCACCGCCGTGCTCGCCTTCCTGCTGCTGGGCGAGCCGGTGCGCCCGTTCCACCTCGTCGGCGCCGCGCTGATCCTGTGCGGCTTCGGCCTCGCGGCGAGCAGCGGCCGCCCCTCTCCATCCCGAGCCGCCGGAGCGCTCAAGCCATGACCGTGTTTTCCCACGCCTTCGCGGCGTCGCGGGCATCGGCGACACGCTGCGGGCGATCTTCGAGAGCGCGGAGGCGGATGGCGTGCCGACCCAGACGGCCGCGCTGCGCCTCGCCCAGGCCCGGCTCGGGCGCGCCCGCGCCGGGCGGCAAGCTCTGGCGGCCTGAGCGATGAGCGCGACGGTCTCCCTGCTCGAGGAACTCGTCGGCTTCGACACCACGTCGAGCCGCTCGAACCTGGCTCTCGTCGGCCGCGTCGCCGACCGGCTCGACAGCCTCGGTGCCCGCATCCGGCTGAGCTATGACGACGACCGGGCCAAGGCGAATCTGCTCGCCAGCTTCGGGCCGCGCGGGCCGGGCGGCGTCGTCCTGTCGGGGCATACCGACGTCGTCCCGGTCGCCGACCAGGACTGGACCTCCGATCCGTTTCGCCTGGCCGAGCGCGACGGCAAGCTGCATGGYCGCGGCGCCGTCGATATGAAGGGCTTCGTCGCGGCCTGTCTTTCGGCGGCCGAGGGCTTTGCCGGCGCCGGGCTCGCCCGGCCGGTCCATCTCGCGCTGTCCTATGACGAGGAGGTCGGCTGCCTCGGGATTCCCCGCCTCATCGACGACCTGCTCACCCATGAGGAGAAGCCGGAGCTCGCGATCATCGGCGAGCCGACCGGCATGCGGATCGGCGACAGCCATCGCGGCTTCCTCGGCTTCCGCGCCCGCTTCGAGGGCAGGGCCGCGCATTCGAGCGACCCCGGCGCCGGCGCGAGCGCGATCTATCCGGCCGCCGATTTCATCGGCTTCCTGAAGACCATCGGGCACCGCACCGGCGTGGGCGCCAGCGCGACCACGGTCAATATCGGCCGGATCGAGGGTGGAACCGCGATCAATATCGTGCCGTCCCTCTGCGAGGTGCTCTGGGAGTTCAGGCCGGTCACGGCCGGCGATGCCGTCGAGATCGAGGCACTCGCCCGCGCCTATCTCGCCCGCGCGGTGCCGGACGATATCCGCCCGTCGCTGCTGCGGGAGATCCATGTCCCGCCGCTCAGCGCGGACGGCGAGGAGGGGGCGCTCGCTGTCGCGGCCGCGCTCGGCGGCATCGTGCCGCCCTTCCCGATGGCCTTCGGCACGGAGGCCGGCTTCTTCCAGGCGGCGGGCATCTCCGCCGTGGTCTGCGGGCCGGGCTCGATCGCGCAGGCTCACCAGCCCGACGAATGGATCGCGCGCGCCGAACTCGATGCCGCCGACGCCTTTCTCGCCCGCCTCACCGGCTGGGCCCGACGCCAGCACGCCTGAACGCCCGCAGCCTCGACGCCAAGGGCCTGTTTTCCAAAGAGGGGATCACCATGACAGAACTCGCCGCCACGCATGCCATGTCCGAATCCGGAGCCGGTAAGACGGCCGGCAGGTTTTCGAGCCGACGGGCGGTGATCGCTGCCGTCGCCGGCAACACGCTGGAATGGTACGACTTCGCCGTCTACGGCTTCTTCGCGCTGACGCTCGCCAAGCTCTTCTTTCCCGCCGGCGACGCCACGGTTTCGCTTCTGCTCACCGTCGCCACCTTCGGCGTCGGCTTCGTGATGCGCCCGGTCGGGGCGCTCGTGCTCGGCACGCTCGCCGACCGTCGCGGCCGCAAGGTGGCGCTTTCGCTGACGATCCTGCTGATGGCGCTCGGCACCGCGATGATCGCCTTCGCGCCGACCTACGCAACAGCCGGCGCCTGGGCGCCGGCGATCATCGTGCTCGCGCGGCTGATCCAGGGCTTCTCCGCCGGCGGCGAGATCGGCGGCGCCACCGCCTTCCTGGTCGAGCATGCCCCGTCCGAGCGCCGCGGGCTCTATGCGAGCTGGCAGCAGGCGAGCCAGGCCGGTGCCCTGCTGCTGGGCTCCCTGACGGGGGCGCTGCTCACCGGCCTGCTCCCGCAGGCCGAGCTCGAGGCCTGGGGTTGGCGCGTGCCGTTCCTGATCGGGCTCCTGATCGCGCCGGTCGGTCTCTACATCCGCTCGCGCGTCGACGAGACCGAGGCCTTCAAGGCCATCCTGCGCGAGCGCACCGCGCGGCCTGAGACCGATTTCTCGCCTTTGCGCGACACGCTCGGCCAGCATCGGGCCGCCGTGATCACCGGCTTCGGTATCACCATCGCCTGGACGGTCTGCACCTATTTCTTCCTGGTCACCATGCCGACCTATGCGGTGCGCCAGCTCGGCGTGCCGCAGAGCGCGAGCCTTCTCGCCAACAGCGTCGGGCTCGCGCTGATCGTCGTGCTGGCGCCCGTCTTCGGCGCCTGGTCCGACAAGGTGGGCCGGCGCCCGATCATGCTGGCCTCGGTTCGTGCAGACCGGGAGCGCGCTCGCACCGGCCTGGTACGTGATGCTGGCGGCGGCCTTCAGCCTGACGGCCCTGATCATGGGCGGCAAGCTGATGCGGATGTCCGCCGGGCGCTGAGCGAGGCGGGCGGTGCCGCGGCATCCGCATCTTCGCTGGACAGGATTGCGTGCCTGCCCAGCGGGACGCCTCGGCAGCCTTACGGATGCGATCCGGCTTTGGCCGTCCGAGATCGCATGCCGTTCACCCTCACGCCACGGCGGCCGACATCGCCGCGACCGGGATGTCTGCCGGCGATTGAGCGTCGGCCAGGCGGTCGATCTGCTGCTGGACCTGGGCCATCACCTGCCGGGAGAACGGCCCGAGATGGAGATAGAGCGCGACCATCATCATCACATAGGGCAGCGCCTGGCGATTATGCGTGAGGCAATCGATCACGGTTTTCCAGAACTCGCGCCGCACGCCGCCTTTCGCCGTCGTCATGCRCCAGATCAGGCGCCATGACGATCTCATCTCCTCCCACTCCATCGACTTCGGCAGCTCCAGCTGGCGATTGGTGCAGTCGAGCATGCGGCCGACCCGCCGGACGCGCCCGAAGAAGGCGCCGGGTGCATAGACCGCCTCGAGCACCGCCCTGTAGTCGTCGAGGATGGCGCGGCGCGGGCGGCTGGTGACGAAGTTGAGCCCGGCGGTGCACTGATCGCCCAGCCCTTGCGTATGGTCGGCGTCGTCGGGAATGGACAGGCGGCCTTCGCGATCGAGACGCCGCGTCAATTGGGTGTTGGGCAGCGCATAGAGCAGGCCGACCATGCAGACAGGGATCGCGGTATCCTCGATGCAGTCGATCATGCCGCGCGCGACGCTGCCCTTCTCGCTGTCGAAGCCGAGGATGAAGCCGGCATTCACGAAAAGCCCGGCCTTGTAGATGCGATGGACGCTCTCCTGGAGGCTGCGGCGGGTGTTCTGCTTCTTCTGCATCGAGACCAGCGTGTCGGTATCCGGGCTTTCGATGCCGACAAAGATCGTGAAGAAGTTGGCCTCGCTCATGGACTGCATCAGAGCGGCGTCGTCGGCGAGATTGATCGACGCCTCGGTCGAGAACTCGAAAGGAAAGTTCCTGTCCCTGATCCATTGCGTCAGGGCGGGCAGGAATTGCTTCAACGCCTTCTTGTTGCCGATCAGGTTGTCGTCGACGAAATCGACATGGCCGCGATATCCGAGCGCGTGGAGGGTATCCAGCTCGGTCAGGATCTGCGCGTTCGTCTTCGTGCGCGGCACGCGGCCATAGAGCTCGATGATGTCGCAGAATTCGCAATTGAACGGGCAGCCGCGTGAGAACTGCACGCCGACATGCAGGTAATGCGCGAATTTCAGGAGGTCGAAGCGCGGTGTCGGGCTCCTGGTGACGTCGGTCTTGCCCATCTCGGAGCGGAAGTCCCCGCTTCTCGCCCCCGCGTTCCAGGCATCGACGAAGCCGGCCATGATCTCCTCGGCCTCGCCCAGCACCCGAAAATCGGCGGCCTCGTAGATCTCGGGCGTCGATGTCGCATCGGGACCGCCGACCACGACCGGCTTTCCCCGGGAGCGGCACTGCGCGATGACGGCCAGCGTTCCGTCCTGCTGCGGCAGCATGCCCCCGGTCATGACGAGATCCGCCCAGGCGAAGTCCCGTTCGTCGAGCTCCTCCGCATTCAGGTCGAGGAGCCGGATCTCCCATGTCGCGGGCAGCAGCGCCGCAACGGTGATCAATCCGAGTGGCGCGGCGGGGTGGCGCGCTCCGGCCAGTTCGCAGGTCGCCTTGTAGTTCCAGAAGGA
>NZ_JBFRDQ010000033.1:0-27279 GCF_052113865.1 Allobosea sp. TAB14
CATCGGTCGCGCGCGATTTCGTGGAGCTGGCCCAGGGCTGCTCCCTCGTTCCCGGCGGAACAGGTCGCGCTGGCGCGGCTGAGATCGGCGCTGGCGCGATCATGCACGCTCTTCGTCGTGTGGCCGATGGCGACGTCGTTGTCGAGCACGGCCTGGAAGCGGGCGATCTCGCCGGCGCAGCCGCTGCCAGTCGGCATATGGAAGGTCGAGGGCGTCACGCCCGGCGCTGCCTGTTCAGGCGGCGGGGCGGGCGGTGTCGCTACGGAAGCCGTCTGGCAGGCCGACAGCAGGGTGGCGGAGAATGCAAGAACAGGCAGATGGCGCATCGGAAAACTCCGCAGATGCAAGTCGGGCCGACGATGTCTGATTCTCGCGATCAGTGAAATCGCGCGGCCGCTCGACCCGCTCTCTATTGCGGCATGACGACGGAGAGGCGGGGAGCGGTCGCCTTTTCGTCGGGGCCGATGATCGCCGGGACCCGGTTCGCGATGGGCTTCAGGCTCTTGAGATAGGCAGCGAGCGCGAAAGCGTCGGCGTCGTTCAGCTTGCCATAGGCCTTGTAGGGCATGGCGGGAGCGAGGATGCGGCCGTCGGGCCGGGTTCCCAGGCGGACGGCCTTGACGATGTCAGTCTCCGACCAGGAGCCCAGCCCCGTCTCATGGTCGGATGTGAGATTGGGCGGAAAGAAGGTGCCGAGGCCCGGAATGTGAAAGCCGACCTCCGATCCCGCCAGCCGGCGTTGCATGTCCGGCTTGCCGAGAAAGATGCCGGGCGTGTGGCAGCCGGCGCAATCCATGATGTTCGCGAGGTATTCGCCGCGCCTCAGCTTCTCCTGCGATGGGGCCGTCTGCGCGGTGAGGGCCGCCGGCACCGCGAGGGCAAAGAGGGTGAGCGCGCCCAAGATCGCTTGCCGCATGACTGTCCCCAGCGCTCGAACCGGCCGCCCGACCGGACTTCGCCCGTCCGGTCCCGTCACCTCCCGGCATAGGTGACGTTGGGGCAGCTTAGCATTGCTCCAATCTTCGGGAAAGAAGGGCAGCGGCTCCGCCTGGCCCAAAATCTAGTCGTGTTCGGGGATGAAGAGGGCCAGCACGGTGAAGACCGCCGCGGCCGCCGCCGCGAGCCAGATCGCGTCCAGCCCGATCCGGCCATGGGCCACGGCGCCCATGATCGCGCCGCCGAGCAGGCCGAGCCAGAGGATGAAATGGCGCAGGAAGGCGAGCTTCGGCCCGCCGAGCAGGGCGCCGGCGATGCGCTGGCCCATCTTCACCAGCGTGCCGGTCATGTAGGTCAGCCCGATCGAGACCTCGCCGTCGCGCTGGAAGACGCCGTTCTCGGCGCCCATGGCCAGCGCCAGGACGCCGGCTCCGGCCATGCTCAGGCCCAACCTGTCGAGCGAGGCCGAGATCAGGAGGGCGAGGGTCACGAAGGCCAGCACCGACGCCTTGCGCCGTCGATGCCCGAAATGCCCGGCGAGCGAGCCGCAGATGACGCCGCCGACGAAGAGCCCGAGGATCATCGCTGCCAGCGCGATGCCACCGGCATGGCGCCCCGCGAGCTCGATCGCGAGGCGGGTGGTGTTGCCGCTCATGAAGGAAACGAAGAAGCCGCCGAGACTGAGGAAGCCGAGCGCGTCGACGAAGCCGGCAAGGCCGGTGAGGCAGAAGGCGAGCCCGATGGCGGGGCGGTCGTAGCGCATCATGGGCGCGGGTCTCCGGCAGCGCGAGGCCGGGTCTCCAGCGCGGCGCGACCGCCGGCCGAATCGCGCAACGGCAGCATAATCCACAGAGGGCCTCTGTCATTTGTCCTGCGAGGCATGAGACACATGCTTGCGCTCGGGCGGTTCTTTCGGTTACATCCTGTCCCGTCGATTTGAGGAACGCCCGTGGTCTCGACCGCCCGCCATGACCTGACGAAGGACTGCGCCGCTGCGCAGATCGTCGGCATGTGCGCTCGCGCTCCGCTCTCGCTTCTTGGCCTTCTTCTCCTTAGCCGCCCCTGAGGGCCGGCCGGGCATGCTGCCTGGGCGCTCAGGGGATTGACGAGAACCGCCAATAGAAACCCCGCGCCCTCATCGACCGCAGCGGCGCACCGACACCGGAAGCAGASCATGACGAACCCGACCCAGACCGGCGGCTCCTCGAAAGAGCGCGTGCTGATTTTCGACACCACCTTGCGCGACGGCGAGCAGTGCCCGGGCGCGACCATGACCTTCGAGGAGAAGCTGGAGGTCGCCGATGCTCTCGACATCATGGGCGTGGACATCATCGAGGCCGGCTTCCCGATCGCCTCGGAAGGCGATTTCGAGGCCGTCTCGGAGATCGCGCGCCGGCTGAAGCGCGCCACGGTTGCCGGCCTCGCCCGCGCGATCAGCGCCGATATCGCCCGCGCCGGCGAAGCGGTGCGCCATGCCGCGAAGCCGCGCATCCACACCTTCGTCTCGGTCTCGCCGATCCATCTGGAATACCAGATGCGCAAGAGCCAGCAGGAAGTGCTGGACATCATCACCGCGACGGTGACGCAGGCCCGCAACCTGGTCGAGGATGTCGAGTGGTCCGGCATGGATGCCACGCGCACGCCGATCGATTATCTCTGCCGCRCAGTCGAGACCGCGATCAAGGCCGGCGCGACCACGATCAACCTGCCCGACACGGTCGGCTATGCCACGCCCGACGAATACCGCGCCATGTTCAAGGCGGTCCGCGAGCGCGTCCCGAATGCCGACAAGGCGATCTTCTCGGCCCATTGCCACAATGATCTGGGCCTCGCGGTCGCCAATTCGCTGGCGGCGATCGAGGGCGGCGCAAGGCAGGTCGAATGCACCATCAACGGCATCGGCGAGCGCGCCGGCAATGCGGCGCTGGAAGAGATCGTGATGGCGCTGCGGGTGCGCGGCGACGTGATGCCCTACGAGACCGGGATCGACGCGACGCAGCTGATGCGCGTCTCGAAGGCGGTCTCCGGGGCCTGCTCCTTCCCGGTGCAGTACAACAAGGCGATCGTCGGACGGAACGCTTTCGCGCATGAGAGCGGCATCCACCAGGACGGCATGCTGAAGAACAACACCACCTACGAGATCATGACGCCGGCCTCGGTCGGCGTGACCAAGACCTCGCTGGTGATGGGCAAGCATTCCGGCCGCGCCGCCTTCCGCTCCAAGCTGAAGGAGATGGGCTACGAGCTGGGCGACAACCAGCTCGAGGACGCCTTCACCCGCTTCAAGGCGCTGGCCGACCGCAAGAAGCATGTCTACGACGAGGATATCGAGGCGCTGGTCGACGAGAACATCGCCACCGCTCATGACCGGATCAAGCTGGAATCGCTGACGGTGATCGCGGGCACGCGCGGCCCGCAGCGCGCCACCATGAAGCTGGACGTCGAGGGGCGTCACGTCACCGAGGAGGTCGAGGGCAACGGGCCGATCGACGCCATCTTCAATGCGATCAAGGCGATCGTGCCGCATGAGGTGGCGCTGGAGCTCTACGACGTCCATGCCGTGACCGAGGGCACCGATGCGCTGGCCGAGGTGACGGTGCGGCTCTCGCGCGACGGCTCGTCGGTCACCGGCCGCGGCGCCGATCCGGATACGCTGGTCGCTTCGGCCAAGGCCTATCTGGTGGCGCTCAACAAGCTGATCGCGCGGGGCGGGCGCCTGCACGCACAGGCGGCAGAGTAAGGCGCAATCCCTTCTCCCCTTGCGGGAGAAGGTGGCCCGCAGGGCCGGATGAGGGGTCGCACAGGTCCGAAAGCTGCGGTGTTCGGCTCGCGATCGGCGTCGCGCGACCCCTCACCCTGACCTTCTCCCGCAAAGGGGGAGGGGATTGCCGGGTCAAGCCCGGGGTATGACGGCCGATTTCTCCTGATTCCGGTGGATGACGCCGGCGCCATCTGGCGCCGGCCCCGCTCTTGCCTTCATCTGCTCTTCCGGTGCGGTCGCTCCCCGGCGACCCGGGGGAGCGATGGCGATGGGCTATTTTCCGAACTGGACCTTGAAGACCTCGGGCGCCGTGCTGCCCGATGAGCGGCTGCCGGCGGGACAGACCGTCGTCGCCGGCCTGCAGCATGTCGTTGCGATGTTCGGCTCGACCGTGCTCGCGCCGTTGCTGATGGGCTTCGACCCCAATGTCGCGATCTTCTTCTCGGGCATCGCGACGCTGCTGTTCTTCGTCATCACGCGCGGGCAGTTGCCGAGCTATCTCGGCTCCTCCTTCGCCTTCATCGGCGTCGTCCTCGCGGCGACGGGCTATGCCGGTTCCGGCCCCAATCCGAATATCGGCGTGGCGCTCGGCGGCATCATCGCCTGCGGCGTGGTCTATGCGGTGATCGGCGGCATCGTGCAGGCGGTGGGTACGCGCTGGATCGAGACGCTGCTGCCGCCGGTGGTGACCGGCGCGGTCGTCGCCGCGATCGGCCTCAACCTGACCTCGGTCGCGATCGGCATGATCTCGGCCAGCCCCTATACCAAGTGGATCGCGCTCTTCACCGTCGTCGCGGTGGCGCTGGTCGCGGTCTATGGGCGCGGCCTGGCGCAGCGCCTGCCCGTGCTGATCGGCGGGCTTGCCGCCTATATCCTCTACGCGCTGACCGCGCCGAGCTTCGGCGCGCCGGCGATCGATTTCGGCAAGATCGGCGCGGCCGCCTGGTTCGGACTGCCGCATTTCGTGGCGCCGGTTTTCGACACCAAGGCGATGGCGCTGATCGTGCCGGTCGCGATCATCCTGGTCGCGGAGAATCTCGGCCATATCAAAGGCATCTCGGTGATGACCGGGCGCAATTTCGACCATCTGATCGGCCGCGGCTTCATCGCCGACGGGCTGGGCACCGTGATCGCGGGCGCGGGCGGCGGAACCGGTGTCACCACCTATGCCGAGAACATGGGCGTGATGGCGGTGACGCGGGTCTATTCGACGCTGGTCTTTGTCGCGGCCGGCATCATCGCGATCCTGCTCGGCTTCTCGCCGAAATTCGGTGCGGTGATCGGGACGATCCCCGTCGCGGTGCTGGGCGGGCTCGCGGTCGTGGTCTTCGGCCTGATCGCCGCCACGGCGGGCCGGATCTGGGTCGAGAACAAGGCCGATTTCTCCGAGCCGAAGAACCTGATCACCGTCGCGACGGCTCTGATCCTCGGCGCGGGCGACCTCAAGCTGCCGATCTTCGGCTACGAGCTCGGCGGCATCGGCACGGCGACCTTCGGTGCGATCGCGCTCTATCACCTGCTCAACCGCCGCGCGGCGTGACAATTCACAGGCTCGTCGCAGAAATTCGGCGGGCCTGCAAAATTTCTGTCATGGATGGGTGGACAGGGCGGGGGGCCTTTGCTACACGCGCCCTGCCTGACGCGGCCATCACCGCCGCGACGGCGACGCTTCGTGGCGTATGGGTGATTAGCTCAGTTGGTAGAGCAGCTGACTCTTAATCAGCGGGTCGTAGGTTCGAGCCCTACATCACCCACCACGGATTTTCCTGAAAAATCAAAAGCCTGAACTCCGGAAGGCACTGCGCCTTGCGACGGGCCGGGGGATGAGGCGAGCCTGCGAAAGCCTCGCGCGGTTCATGTCGTCGCGCGACATTCGCGCTTCCGCTTCACCGTCGTGGAATCCTCGGACGCCGGGGTCGAACCCATTGTGCCACTGGACCGGAGGGCAGCCTCCGGCTCATGGTGGATCGGCCGGGATCGGACAGTGAGCGGATGGGGGCGGCAGTGGAAGCGGAACAGCTTCTTCGATTGATGATCGGCATGGCTGCCGGCCTCGTCATCGGCTGGCAGCGGACGGTGCGGCACAAGAATGTCGGCATCCGGACCTTCGGCCTCGTCGGGCTGGGGACCGCAGCGGTTTCCAGCCTGTTCAGCGAGACGCTGCATCCCGACGCGGCAAGCCGTATCGTTCAGGGCGTTCTGACCGGGATCGGTTTTCTCGGGGCCGGGCTGATCATCCGCCGCAACAACGACCTGATGCCGCACGGGCTGACGACGGCGGCCGCGATCTGGGTCACGGCGGCGCTGGGCTGCGCGGCCGGACTCGGGCATTGGCAGGTCGCCGGAGCCGCGACGGTGCTGGCGCTGGTCCTGCTCTTCCTCGACCATTCGGTGGAGCGCTGGGTCGCCGGACGACCGCCACCGCCGAAAGAGCTACGGGACGACGGCCCGAAGGCGGATTAGGAGCTTCCATTCCGGCGTGCCTGCGCGGGCGATAGGGGGCTGTCTCGGCTTGCCGGCCGGCGGCGGACGAACCTTTGCGCGATTGCGACGTTCCCTTCGCAGGAAGGTCGATCACACATGACGATATCTGCTCATGGGCTCGTTGCTGGGCCCGGCAACACTCCAGCCGTTCCCGATCCGCCGCCGGAGGCACCGCCCTTGACGCCGGGCCAGGTGCCGCCAGCGCCGCCGGTTGAGGTTCCGCCCGATGCGGAGCCTCAGGGCATCCCGACCGAGCCGCCGCCGGAGCTGCCGCCCAATGCGCCGCCGGAAGCTCCTCCGGCCACGCCCGTCGACCTGCCGCCCGGGCGCGATCCGCGCCAGCCGCAGGAGTGAGGGGCGTCCGGTCGATCTTCAGAAGACGTAGCCGACGCGCACGCCGTAATTGGTCATGCCCTGATTGTCGTTGCAGAGGCCGGCGTTCGACAAATGCTCGACCGTGGCCATGACGCTCCAGTTCTGGCTGATGCGGTAGCCCAGCGAGGCGGATTCACGAAACAGAGGCGAGCAACCGAGGGCGAGCCTGTTCCGCGGAACGAAGTCGCTCGTCTTGCCATTGTGGAAGCCCAGGCCGAAGCTGGCTTCGGCGAAGAGCTTGTCGGTGAAGTCATAGGTCCAGGTGAAGCCGGCATAGACATGGCTGGTATCGCCGGCGGTGTTGATGGTGGTGCCGAGATGGATGCGCGGCACGAAGAACGCCATCACCGGATCTGCCGGCTGGAACGGCTTGACGAAGAGGAGCTCGAGATTGACGTCCGCGCTGCCGCTCTCTCGTCCGGCGGGATTATGCGCGAGAACGCCGCCACGCAACTCAGAGATCAGGCCGACCCCGACGGCTGGCGGCGCATAGGCCAGGGGAGTTGTGAGATCAGCCGCGTTGGCGGCCTCGAAGCCGAGGAGGCCGACCATAACCAAGAGCAGGACGCCCAGAGACAACTGCATAGACCGCATGCGTCGAATCCCCGCTGTGATTCGCCAAGGCTAACAAATCTCGTGCCAGGGAGAATCGCCAAAACATGGTTTGCAATTCGTTAATGACAGGTGTGGCGCCGTCGCCACTTGTTGCAGGCGGCCGTCACTGCGGGACATTCTGCTTATGGCCGAAATCCATCACAGAACACGGCGCCTGACAACGGATCCGGGATCGGCGCCGCGGCGCTCCTCCTCGGTTCCGACCAAGGTCGGCCCGAGGATGGCTGGCCGGAAATGTCGGTGCATTTCCCTGAAGCTCGGCAGATCTTAGAGCGCTGGCGCCTCGCCCGAGCCGATGTCCCAGTAGAGCCCGGCCATGGCGGTCAGCCCCTCGCGGGCGATGGCGATGGGCAGGTGCTCGTCCGGGGCGTGCTGCTGGCAGCCGGGATAGGAATGCGGCACCCAGATGGTGCGCAGCTTCAGGATCTCGGCGAAGATGTCGTTGGGCAGGGAGCCGCCGAGATTGGGCAGCAGCGCCGGCTTCTTGCCCGTGCTCTTCGCGATCGAATCGATGGTGAACTGCACCCAGGCGTCGTCCGGATCGAGCCGCGTCGCGCCGAAGCGCTCCGTGCCGGGCGTGACGATCTCGACCATCGGGAAGCCGTGGCGGTCGAGATGACGGCGCAGTGCCGGAACGACGTCATGCGGGTCGATGCCGACGACGAAGCGCAGGCCGCAGCGGGCCCAGGCGCTCGGCGGGACGGCGTTGACCGGCGTTTCCRGCACGCCGGACTTCATCGCGAGCACATCGAAGGAGCACCAACCGAAGACCTGTTCGGCGGGCGTGAGGCCGGCCTCGCCCCAGTTCGGATCGATCTGCGGGCCGTCCGGCCCGCCATCGACCTCGCAATCGGCGACCGCACGGCGCACCGCGGCGGGCAACTCCTTCGGCACCCATTCTTGGATGCGGATCTGGCCGGTGGGCGAGGTGATCGAGGCGATGGCATGGGCGAGCTGGATCGCCGGATCGGACAGCAGTCCGCCCCAATTGCCGGAATGGTGGCCGGCATCGCGGGCCTTGATCTGCAGGTCGAAGGTGATGACGCCGCGGGCGCCCAAGAACACCGTCGGGCGCTCGGCATTGAGGCGCGGCCCGTCCGAGGCGATCAGGATATCGGCCTTGAGCAGCTCGGCCTCGTCGGCGCAGAGCTCGCGCAGGCCGGGCGAGCCCGATTCCTCGCCCATCTCGATCAGATATTTGGCGTTGAAGCCGAGCTTGCCGCGCGTCTCCAGCACGGTGCGCAGGCCGTTCAGGTTGATCAGGTGCTGACCCTTGTTGTCGACGACGCCGCGGCCGTACCAGCGGCCGTTCTTCTCGACGAGCTTCCAGGGTGAGAGGCCTTCGCTCCATTGCGCGTCGAGGCCGCGGATGACGTCGCCATGGCCGTAGCCGAGAATGGTCGGCAGGGCAGGGTCCTCGATGCGCTCGGCATAGAGGAAGGGGCCCTTGGCCTTGGGATGGGTCAGGATGCGGCAGGCGAAGCCGAGCTTCTCCAGCAGCGGGCGCATCTCCAGATCGAGATATTCGGAGAGGACGGGCGCGCGATCGGGGTTCTGGCTTTCGCTGGGCATCGCGACGAGGCGTGCGAGGTCGCTCTTCATGCGGCCTGAATCGAAATAGTCCTGAGCTTTCGCAATCGCCTGCGCGCGGGTCATCGTCGGTCCTCTCCCGGATTCGAGGCCGGCACAGTGCCGGTGGACGCCGGCTTTCGCCAGTGCCAAGAGAGCGGGATGCGCCATGCCGGACGATCAGGGCATCTGTGGCGCCGTCTGCCGGAACCACGCTTCGTCGCCCATGACCTTCATCCCCCATCCGCATCAGCTCGTCGCGCGCGACGCCATCCTGGCCGCACGGGCGAAGGGGGCGGCCGGCTTCCTGCTCGGAGACCTCACCGGTCTGGGCAAGACGCTCTCGGCCTGGCTCGCGCTTTCGGCCATGCCGGAGGAGGAGATCCTGGTGATCTGTCCCAAGGGCGCGATCCCGCAATGGCGGCGCACCATCGCGCTGTCCGGCCTGCCGGCGAAGCGGGTGACGCTGATGAATTTCGAGAAGACGAAGTCGCTGCTCGCCCCGCCGGCGGACTCGAAGAAGCGCTCGACCCGCGCCAAGAACAACGAGCTGGCGAAGCTTGGCACGCCCAAGCGCATCTGGCCGCTCGTGGTGATCGACGAGGCACACCGCATCCGCAACCCGTATTCGCAGCAGGGGCTGGTCTGCCGGCAGATGGCGGCAGCCGCCGATTTCACGATCTATATGAGCGCGACCGCCGGCCAGTCGCCGCATGAGCTCTCCTATCTCTCAGCCCTGCTGGCCAAGGCTGCGGGCATGCCATCAGCCGATCTCGATGGTTTTCGCGCGCTGATGAAGCGATTGAAGATCGGCCGGGCCAAGGGGCGCTGGAAGAACTGGAGCTGGGAGCCGAACGAGACCGACCGCAAGGTGATGGCCGATCTGCTCTATCGCGGCGCGAACGCCATCGGCCTGCGCCGCCGGCCCGAGGAGATCGCCGGTTGGCCGGAGGTGCAGCGGGAGCTTGCGCCCGTCGCGCTGGATGCGCCGTCCCGCAAGCTCTACGAGGCGACCTGGCGCGAATTCCGCAAGGAGCTCGGGCTTGCCGGCGGCTCGACGCGCAAGCCGCAGGGCTGGGCCGCCGATCTGCGCTTCCGCCAGAAGGGAAGCCTGCTGCGCATCGCCGGCACGGCCGATTTCTGCGAGGATTTGCTCGGCAACGACGAGCAGGTCGCGATCTCCGTCGCCTTCCTCGAGACCAGCGCGATGCTCGCGGAAACCCTGCGCGGGCGCGGCTGGCGTACGGCTGAAATCAATGGCGAGCATTCCGGCGCGCAGAACGAGGAGACGCGGATCGCCTTCCAGACCGGGCAGCTCGACGCGGTGATCTTCACCGTGACCGAGTCGATCTCGCTGCATCGCGGCGAGATGCCGGGCGGCGAGCGCGAGCGGGCGCTGGTGATCCACGACATGCGCCACAGCGCGATCCAGCTTCAGCAGATCGAGGGGCGCTGCCACCGCGACGGCCAGCACGCGACGATCTTCTACGCCTATGCCGAGGATACGGTGGAGGAGGCCGTCGCCGCGACGGTGATCCAGCGCATGGCGGCGATGGAAGGTCTCGCCGGTGACGACACGCGGATGCTCGAGGCGATCGCGGAGATCGTCGAGGGGCGGGCGGCTGCTTGAGAGTTTGCCAGCAAGGGCGCGGGAAACCCCTCTCCCGAGTGGGAGAGGGGCAGGGGTGAGGGACCGCCGCTGCAATCATGCGTGAGAACGCCTCGCCTCACGCAGCGGATATCGCTCGCTTTACTGCTGCTACGGCAGGCCCTCACCCAACCCTCTCCCACTCGGGAGAGGGCTCCCGCGCTTCAGGCGGCAGCGCGTGCGGGGCTATCAGGCGTCCCCGCGCTCCGGCCCGAGATGGGCCAGCCGCCGCCGCACCTTCGCGTCATCCAGCAAAGCATCCGCATCGCCTTCCAGCCGATGCCGCCAGTTCGGCTTTTCGGTGATGGTTCCGGGCACGTTGGGCTGGGTCCTGATGCCGAGCGCGTCTTCCATCGGCAGGATCTTCAGCGTGCAGGGTGTGGCTGCGACGTAGCGGATCGCGGCGTCGACGACCGGGTCGGTGTTGTCCGGCTCCGGCCGCTCGCCCTCGACGAGGCCGGCATTCTGGAACGAGCCCCAGAGCAGGCCGCGATCCCAGGCGCGAATGCCCTGATGGTCGACGCCGTCATCGACCGGGTCGATGTCGGAGCCGGCCCACCAGCCAGCGGTTGGCACGAGGTCGTGGGTGCTGGTCAGCGCGACCGCGCCGGCGTCCCAGTCCCGCGGTGGGACATAGCCGTGATCGGTGCGTTCGAAGCGCAGCACGCGCAGGCCCGCGACGCCTTGCTCGTGCAGGTAATCGCGGAAGCCATAGGGCAGGGTGCCGAGATCCTCGCCGATGACGATGGCGCGATGGCGCCAGGATTCGAGCGCGATCAGACGGAACAGCGTCTCGGAGGGGAAGCCGACATAGGCGCCTTCCAGCGCGCTCGCGCCCTCCGGCACCAGCCAGAGCCGGCTCATCCCCATGACATGGTCGATGCGGATGCCGCCGACATAGCGCAGGCTCGCCCGCAGCGTCTCGATGAAGGGCGCATAGCCGGTGGCGGCGAGGCCGCGCGGCGAGAAGGTCGTCAGCGCCCAGTTCTGCCCCTCTGCGGCGTAGTAGTCGGGCGGGGCGCCGATGCTGAGCCCATGCAGGATGTCGTCCGGCCGGCTCCAGGCATGGCTGCCCGCACCGTCCATGCCGATGGCGAGATCGGCGATCAGCCCGACCTTCATGCCGRCCTCGCGGCAGGCGCGCTGGGCTTCTCCATAGGAGCGGCCGGTGAGCCATTGCAGGAAGACCTGATAGGCGATCTCGTCGGCATGCTCGGCCGCGAAGGCCGCAACCTCGGGGTTGTCGGGGTGGCGATAGGCGGGCTGCCATTCGCGCCAGCTTTTGACGGTCGGATCGCGCGTCAATTCGACGGCGTGCAGCGCCTCGAAGATCGCGTGGCCGCGCAGGAGCGGAGAAGCCTCGGCGAGATGGCGCTCGAAATCGGCGCGGGCGGCCTCGGTTCCGCTTGCAGCGGGATCGCGCAAGGCGTCGAACAGGGCGCGCAGCAGTCTCTGCCGGGCCGGCGTGGCGGAAAGCCAGTCGATCTGCGGCAGGGCGGAGAGGCGAGCCATCTCCTCCGCCAGCCCTTGTCGCGCGATGACGTCCCGGATGAGTGCGTCCGGCAATGCAGCGGCCGGGTCGGCATGGAGCGGGTTGTAGAACAGCCGCGTCGAGGGCGAATAGGGGCTGAACAGAGCGGGCAGCGCGCCATAGAGAGCGTGGACAGGGCTGATCGCCAGCGCATCGGCCCCGCGGGCCGCAGCAGCGCGGCCGAGCGCGGCGACGCCGCCGAAATGGCCGATGCCGCCATCCTCCGCGTTGCGCAGGGAATAGATCTGGGCGGCGAGGCCCCAGCCCGGCCTGCCATCGTTCAGATCGGCGAAGGTGATGCAGCGTTCCGGCGCGGTCGCGACGGTGAAGTCGCCCTCAGCGGCGTGCACGGTGTGGTAGCCGGGTTCGTCGAAGGGCGGCAGGGTCAGCGCGCCCTCATAGCCTTCGATCGTCGTCACGACGCGGCGAGCCCCGCTTTCGAGCGTGACCTCGACGGATTGTCCCGGCTCGCCCCTGAGCGGCAGGCCGACCGGCTGGCCGATGCGCGCGGTGGTGAAGCGGGAGCCCAGGCCCATGGAACCGCCTTCGGCGAGCGAAAGCGAATTGCGCAAGGCTTCGTCATTGTCGGCCGGCAGGCCGAGCGCGGCGAGGATGGCGCGCAGACTCTCGGGCGAAACCTGACGCTGCGCGCCGGTCTGGTCCGTCCATTCAGGCGCTATGCCGGCGCGGGTTGCAAGCTGGCGCAGGATGTCGTCGCTCATCGTGCGCTCCACACGAGGTCTGTCATCGGAACCGGGCCGCCATGAGAAATCCAGCCACCACTAGCCGCCGGCACTTCCATGCTCGAGCACGATCAGCGCCAGCGGCGGCAGGGTCAGCGAGAGCGATTGCCGCTGGCCGTGGGCGGGGATCGCTTGCGCACGCGCCTGCCCGCCATTGCCCAGGCCCGAGCCGGCATAGATGTCCGCGTCGCTGTTCAGCCGCTCGCGCCAGAGGCCGGCGGCGGGAACGCCGATGCGATAGTCGTGGCGCGGCACCGGCGTCATGTTGGCGACGACCATGAGCGGCGGTTTGCCGTCGCCGGCCGAGCGGGTGAAGGCGAAGACGGAATTGGCGTTGTCGTCGGCGATGACCCAGCCGAAGCCTTCCGGCTCATGGTCGAGCCGGTAGAGCGCCGGCGTCGCGCGGTAGAGCGCGTTGAGATCGCGGACGAGCTGCATGGCGCCGCGCCGGCGGGTGTCGCCATCATCCGGCCAGGGGAAGGGGGCATCGACATTCCATTCCTGCTCGGCGCCGAACTCGCAGCCCATGAACAAAAGCTTCTTGCCGGGATGGCTCCACATCAGCGCGAGGCACAGGCGCAGATTGGCGAAGCGCTGCCAGTCGTCGCCCGGCATGCGCGCCAGCAGCGAGCCTTTGCCGTGCACGACCTCGTCATGCGAGATCGGCAGTACGAAATTCTCCGAGAAGGCGTAGATCAGTCCGAAGGTGACATCGTCGCCATGGTGGCCGCGATGGATCGGGTCACGCGCGAAATAGCGCAGCGTGTCGTGCATCCAGCCCATGTTCCATTTGAAATGGAAGCCGAGCCCGCCAAGGTGGACCGGGGTGGTGACGCCCGGCCAGGCGGTCGATTCCTCGGCGATGGTAACGGCGCCGCGCCCGCGGCCGCCGACCAGCGTGTTCAGCTCCTGGAAAAACGAGACCGCTTCGAGATTCTCGCGCCCGCCATACTGGTTCGGCACCCATTCGCCGGGCTCGCGGCTGTAGTCGCGGTAGAGCATCGAGGCGACGGCATCGACGCGCAGCCCGTCGAGATGGAAGGTCTCGACCCACCATAGCGCCGAGGCGATCAGGAAGCCGCGCACCTCGCGCCGGCCGACATTGTAGATCAGCGTGTTCCAGTCGCGGTGAAAACCCTGGCGCGGGTCTTCGTGCTCGTAGAGGGCGGTGCCGTCGAAACGGGCGAGACCGTGGTCGTCCGAGGGGAAATGCGCCGGCACCCAGTCGAGGATGACGCCGATGCCGGCGGCATGGCAGCGATCGACGAAGCGGGCGAAAGCCTCGGGCGGGCCGAGCCGCGCGGTCGGCGCGAAGAGGCCGAGCGGCTGGTAACCCCAGGAGCCGCCGAAAGGATGCTCGGTGATCGGCATCAGCTCGACATGGCTGAAACCCATGTACTGGAGATAGGGGATCAGGCGCTCGCTCGCCTCGTCCCAGCTGCCCATCTGGCCCCATTCGCTGCGCAGCCATGAGCCGACATGGACCTCATAGGCCGCCATCGGCTCATTGACCGGGTTGGCGCGCTCGCGCCGCGCCAGCCATTCGGCATCGCTCCAGGCGAAGTCCGGCGCGGCGGCGACGATCGAGCCGGTGCGCGGTGGCTCCTCCTGCCGGCGGCCGAGCGGGTCGGCCTTCCAGGGCAGGGGCTCGCCATGCGGGCCGGCGATCGCATATTTGTAGACCGCGCCGGGGCCGATGCCGGGGACGAACAGCTCCCAGATGCCCGGGCCGAGGCGCCGGCGCATCGGGTGATGGCGGGCGTCCCAGCCGTTGAAGTCGCCGACGACGGAGATATGCGAGGCATTCGGCGCCCAAACGGCGAAGAGCACGCCCTCGATACCGTCGAAGACACGGGGATTGGCGCCGAGGCGGGTCGAGAGGTCGAAATGCCGGCCTTCGGCGAAGAGATAGATATCCTCCTCGGAAAGCAGCAGGCCGAAGGCATAGGGATCGGCCGCCTCGATGATGCCGTCCGGCCAGGACACGCGCAGCCGGTAGGGCTCGTCGGCCGGGCACAAGGCCTCGAAGAGCCCGTTGCCCTCGGCGATCATGGCCACGGCCTTGCGCGTATCGCCCTCGCCGGTGACGAGTTCGACGTAATGGGCGCCGGGCAGGAAGGCGCGCACCACGCTCTCGTCGCCGACACGGTGCCGGCCGAGCACCGCGAAGGGGTCGGGATGGCGCGCCTCCTCCAGCAGGAGGATATCGTGCGGGGGAAGCGACGGAAAATGGACGGAAGACTGGGGCATCAGGGGTGGTCGAACCGGTTCGGTGAGGACTCCACGGCACTCGCGGAATCGGTCATGATGCAACGCAGCAGAGGCGCTTTCCGTTCCGGCCGCAAGATGCTGCCCGCGACGCTCATTCTCGCACGGAACCAAGTGTTTGCAGCCCGGTTGTTTCCCCGGGTTTCAGCCTGGTGCAGGGAGAATGTCGATGAGCCGCGAGCAGATCGTCAGGGATACCGCCTACGCCATCTGGGAGGCGGAGGGACGCCCCGACGGACGCGACGGCGAACATTGGCGCCTTGCCGAGGAGCGTGTCGCGGCGAGTCTCAAGGAACCGGCACCCAAGGGCGGGATCCCCAAGTCGAAAGCGCCGGTGAAGGGCAAGGTCGAGGCCGGCGCGGCCAAGACCGCTCCGAAAGTCGCTGTTCCGAAGGCCGTCGCTCCGCTCAAGGCGGCAGCGACCAAGGCGGCGCCCAAGAAACGCTGAGATCCCACCGAACAACGCGGTCATCCCGGGCTTGACCCGGGGTCCGTGCCTGAGCTTGTCCGAACGGGGTTCAGGCATGGGTCTCAGCCCTGATTCCAGCTCTCCGCTTCGCTGCGTCCGGGACGATACCCGCTTCCAGCGCCAGGGTACCACCCCCGCTCAAGCGGCCAGCGCCCGCGCATAGACATCGGCATAGCGGAAGGTGGGGCGGCGCCAGTCGAAGCGCTTGGCCATGGCGTGCTCGCGCATCTGCCGGAAGGCCCGCTTGGTGCGGAAGGCGTCGAAGGCGCGCACCACCGCCGAGGTCAGGCCCTGGCCGGTCAGCGACGAGAACAGGAAACCGGAGAGACCATCCTCGATGGTGTCGACGAGGCCGCCGGTGCGATAGGCGATCGGCAGGGCGCCGGAGCGCTGGGCATACATCTGGCTCAGGCCGCAGGGCTCGAAGCGCGAGGGCATCAGCAGGAAATCGCTGGCGGCGAAAAGCCGGCGCGCCTCACCGTCGTCGAAGCCGATGCGGGCGGCGACGGCGCGCGGATATTGCCGTGCCAGCCGCTCGACCGCCTCCTCCAGCCGGGGCTCGCCGCGGCCGGTGACGATGAGCTGGCCGCCGCTGGCGACGATGCTCTCGGCCGCCTCGAGCGAGAGGTCGATGCCCTTCTGGTGGACGAGGCGCGAGACGATGGAGAAGAGCGGGCCGCGCGAATCCGGCAATTCGAAGGTCTTGCGGATCTCGGCGGCGTTGCGCCGCTTCCACTGGCGGACGATCTGCTCGGAGGTCTTGCCGCCTTCGATCAGCGCGTTCCAGCTATCGTCGATGCCGTTCACGATGCCGGTGAGCCGGCCTTCGTCCATCCGGGTTTTCAGCAGCCCTTCGAGGCCGCAGCCATGCTCGGGCGTGGTGATCTCGTGGGCATAGGTCTCGCTGACGGTGGTGACGTGCGAGCCGTAATAGATGCCGCTCTTCAGGAACGAGATCTTGCCGTGGAACTCGACGCCGTTGACGTTGAAGGCGAGGTCGGGAATGCCGAGCGCAGCCATGCGCTGCGGCTGGTAGAGCCCCTGATAGGCGAGATTGTGGATCGTCAGGATCGAGGGCGTCGCCAGGCCCTTCCAGCGCATATAGCCGGGCGCCAGGGACGAGGGCCAGTCATTGACGTGGATGATGTCGGGCTTCCAGTTGGGATCGGCCTCGCCGGCGGCGATCTCGGCCGCCGCCAGCGAGAGCCGGCCGAAGCGGAGGTCGTTGTCGCCGAAGTCTCCGCCGGCGAAGGGGCCGTAAGGCGAGCCTTCGCGGTCATAGAGTTCGTCGCAGAGCACGGCGTAGATCGTCAGCCCGTCAGCCGTCGCGAAACGTCCGAGCGACCAGGGCGGCAGGCTCGCGGTGCGCGGCATCTGGCGGACGATGTCCATCGCCGGCCTTGCGGCGCGGACCTGCCGGAAACCGGGGAGCAGCACGCGGACATCGCAGAAGGCGCGCAGCTGGCGGGGCAAAGCGGTCGAAACCTCGCCGAGGCCGCCGGCCTTGATGAAGTCGCCCATTTCGGAGGTGACGAACAGCAGCTTGGTGGTCGCCGGGATCGGCGAGGAGCGCTCGGCCGGGTCGTCCTTGACGACGGCGGCGTAGATCAAGGCGTGGCCGGATGTCGAGGAGACAGTGTCGGTCTCAACCAGCTTCAGATCCGCCATCGTCACGTCCTCGGCACATCGCCCGTCAAGAACAGATCACAAAGGTTAAGGTTCCAGGGTGCACTGCAAAATAAAGAAGCAAGATCGGGGCCGGTTCGCCGGAACCGCGCCATGGGCGGGACGTTGCAACCTCCGCGACAGAATGGCGGAGCGATATGACAGGGCCGTTGCGGACGCCGCATCGCCTGCCGATGAGAAGAGGCGGGTGGCATGGTGGATAAACAGGCGCAGGCGTTGAGGATCGAAGCCGGCCGGGCTTCCGAGCTCGGCGCCGTCCATGACGGGGAGGGCACGAATTTCGCGCTGTTCTCCGCCTATGCGGAAAGGGTCGAGCTCTGCCTCTTCGACGAGAGCGGGGCGACCGAGACGGCGCGGATCACGCTGCCGGAATATACCGACGAGATCTTCCACGGCTATCTGCCGGGCGTGAAGCCGGGCCAGCGCTATGGCTACCGCGTTCATGGCCGCTTCGCGCCCGAGGAAGGCCACCGCTTCAACCCGAACAAGCTGCTGCTCGACCCCTACGCCAAGGAGTTCTCGGGCGCGCTCGCCTGGGACGACGCCCATTACGGCTATGAGGTGGCGGCGAAGCTCGACAAGGACCTCACCTTCAGCACACTCGACAGCGCGCCCTTCATGCCGAAATGCGTGGTCTGCGACTGGAGCGCCGACCCGAAGGCCCCAGTGAAGCCGATGGTGCCCTGGGATCGCACGATCTTCTACGAGACGCATGTGCGCGGCTTCACCAAGCTGCACCCGGCCGTGCCGGAGGCCAAGCGCGGCACCTTCGACGGGCTCGGCGAGAAGGCGGTCGTCGACTACATCAGGAGCCTCGGCGYCACCTCCGTCGAGCTCCTGCCGGTRCAGGCCTATCTCGACGACCATCATCTCGTCGCCAGGAAGCTCTCCAACTACTGGGGCTACAACACGATCGGGTTCTTCGCGCCGATGCAGCGCTATGAGGGCCGGGGCGGGCTCGCCTCCTTCCGCGACATGGTGCGCCGCTTCCACGATGTCGGCATCGAGGTGATCCTCGACGTGGTCTACAACCACACGGCCGAGGGCAACGAGCTGGGGCCGACGCTCTCCTTCAAGGGCATCGACAACTTCTCGTACTACCGCACCACCGCCGGCAAGCCGCGCTATTACGTCAACGACACCGGCACCGGGAACACGGTCAATACCAGCCATCCGCGCGTGTTGCAGATGGTGATGGATTCGCTGCGCTATTGGGCCGAGGCGATGGAGGTCGACGGCTTCCGCTTCGATCTCGGCACGATCCTGGGGCGCGAACCGGAAGGGTTCGATCCGCGCGGCGGCTTCTTCGACGCGATGGGGCAGGACCCGGTGCTGAGCAAGCTCAAGCTGATCGGCGAGCCCTGGGATATCGGGCCGGGGGGCTATCAGGTCGGCGGCTTTCCGCCGGGCTGGGCCGAGTGGAACGACAAGTACCGCGACACGCTGCGCGCCTATTGGAAGGGCGATGAAGGCCTGGTGCGGGATCTGGCGGCGCGCGTCACAGGCTCGGGCGACATCTATGATGAGCGCGGGCGGCGGCCCTGGGCGAGCGTCAATTTCGTCACCGCCCATGACGGCTTCACGCTCGCCGATCTCGTTTCCTACAACGACAAGCACAACGCGGCGAATGGCGAGGACAACAAGGACGGCCACGGCCACAACCTGTCCTTCAACTACGGCACCGAGGGACCGACGCAGGACAAGGGCATCATCGCCGTGCGCGAGCGCCAGAAGCGCAATCTGCTCGCCTCTCTTCTGCTCTCGCATGGCACGCCGATGATCCTGGCCGGCGACGAGCACGGCCACTCCAATCGGGGCAACAACAATGTCTATGCGCAGGACAATGAAACCGCCTGGCTGCGCTGGGAGGAATTGACGAAACGGGACGAGGCGCTGACCGCTTTCGTACGCCGGGTCATCGCGCTGAGGACCGAGCATCCGATCTTCCGCCGCGCCTCCTACCGCGACGGCTGCGTGCTGCGCTGGGTCAATCCGGGCGGCGGCGACCAGCAGGAAGAGGAATGGGACGATCCCGGCCTGCGCGCCATCGGGCTCTTGATGCACATGCCCGACGTGGAGGAGGGCGGCGACGAAGCGCTCATTCTTTTCAACAGCTTCGACGGAGAGGTTGTCTTCCGGATTCCGCCGCGGGTGAAGGCCGGTTCATGGGCTGTCGTCCTCGACACCGAGACCGGGCCGGACTCAGACGAGGGCCGCAAGGGGCTGAAGGCGGAGCAGGAGATCACGCTCTCGCCGCGATCGCTGATCGTGCTGATGTGAGGCCGCTTCCGGCGCAGGCGGCCCCGGGCGTCATGAAGGTGACATGAAGGCGCCGGAGCCGCGACGCTTTTCCCTTCTCCCGGATGGGAGAAGGTGGCGCGGAGCGCCGGATGAGGGCCTGCGCTTGCCGTAGAAAGGCTCGACGGAACCGTCGCATTTTGGCGATGGGCGGCGGTTCCTCACCCCGGCCCTTCTCCCATCCGGGAGAGGGGTTTCCCGCGCCCTTTCCTATAACGGTCTGGGGAGTCGCCAGAGGCTGACACTACGGGTCGGCAGTTCGCTGCCAACGCCGTCGGTCGATGTGAACAGCTTCTCCCAACCTTCCCCGGCCAGCGCCAGTGGCTCGCCCTCCCGCCCCCGATTGACCGCGACCAGCAGGCTCTCGTCACGGCCGTTCAGCAGCAAGCAGAAAGCGTCGAGCCCGCTCCAGTCGCCATCGCCGATCCGGCTGCCATCCGGTTTCAGCCAGAGCGCGTCGGGCGGCTCGCCGGCACCGGTGAGGAAGCTGTCGGCGGTCAGCAAGGGATGCTCGCGACGCAGTTTCGTAAGAGCTGCCACGAAGCCGATCAGAGCATCGTCCGCTCTCTCCCAGTCGAGCCAAAAGCCAGCATTATCCTGGGCATAGGCGTTGTTGTTGCCATGTTGAGTCCGGCCGAATTCGTCGCCGGCTGTCAGCATGGGAATGCCGCGCGAGAGGAAAAGCGTCGCCAGCAGGGCGCGGATGTCGCGGTTGCGGGCGGCGTCGATCGCCGGATCGCGGCTTGCGCCCTCGATGCCGTTGTTCCAGCTATGGCTGTCATTGTCGCCGTCGCGATTCTCCTCGCCATTGGCCTCGTTGTGCTTGGACGCGTAGCTGACGAGATCGGCCAGGGTGAAGCCGTCATGGGCCGCGAGGAAATTGACGCTTGCGTCGGGGCCGCGATGCCTGATGGCGAAGAGATCGGAGGAGCCGGAAAGCCGGGTCGCAAGCGCGCCCGCCATGCCGGCATCGCCGCGCCAGAAGCGGCGGACATCGTCGCGGTAGCGGCCATTCCATTCGGCGAAGGGGGCGGGGAAATGGCCGAGCTGGTAGCCGCCGGGGCCGATGTCCCAGGGCTCGGCGATCAGGATCGCCTGCGACAGATCGGGATCCTGCAGGATGGCGGCGAAGAGCGGGGCGTCCTGGGAGAAGCCCGTCTCCGTCCGGCCCATCACCGTGCCGAGGTCGAAGCGGAAGCCGGCGACGCCGAGGCTGCGCCAGTGGCGCAGCGCATCCATCGCCATCCGGACGACCGGGGCGCGGTCGAGCGCGACCGTATGGCCGCAGCCGGTGTCGTTGACGAGCTTGCCGGGATCGTCGGCGGCGTGGCGATAATAGACCGCATTGTCGAGCCCGCGCAGGCCGATGGTCGCACCGTATTCGTCGCTCTCCGCCGTGTGGTTCAGCACGACATCGAGGATCACGCCGATACCGGCCCGCGCATAGGCGCCGCAGAGCCGGCGCAAATCCGCCCCGCCGCCGGGGGCGAGGCGAGGATCGGGCGCGAAGAAATTGACCGGGTTGTAGCCCCAGGCATTGGCGAGGCCGAGCGGCGGGAGATGGCGCTCGTCCATCCAGGCGGCGATCGGCATCAGCTCGACATGGCCAGCGCCGAGCCGGTGGAGATGGGCGACGATAGCCGGCTCCATCAGGGCCGCGAGCGTGCCGCGCAGGCGCTCCGGCACGGCCGGATGGCGCATGGTGAAGGATCTGACGGCGAGCTCGTAGATGAGGCGAGGGGGCTCGCTTCCGCTGCCCTCGAGACGCCCTTCCTCTGGATGAGGGCTGGGATGGCCGGCAACGATGCAGCGCGGCACCAGATCAGCCGTCTCCTGACCGTGCCTGGCCAGTTGCGGATCCCAGAGGAAAGCCCGGTCGAGCAGTGTGGCGTAGGGATCGACCAGCAGCTTCGAGGGATCGAAGCGGTGGCCCTGCTCCGGCTGCCAGGGCCCTTCGACGCGCAGGCCATAGCGCAGGCCCGCGCTGGCACCGGGCAGGAAGCCGTGGTGGATGTCGCCGCTGCGGCAAGGCAGCGGCAGGCGGGCGATTTCGGTGTCCCCGGTCTCGTCGAAGAGGCAGAGGAGGACGCGCTCGCCGTTACGCGAGAAGACGGCAAAGGTGACGCCGTCTTCCAAGACCGTCGCGCCCATGCCGGCCGGCAGCGGGCAAGGGAGGATGCTGGGGTTCGTCATTCTCGGGCGGAGCGCAGCGCAGAGCCGAGAATCTCTGGCGGGAGATGCCCGGGGCAAGCCCGAGCATGACGCGCCGCGGCGATCATTCTGCTGTCTGGGCGGGCAGGCCCACCGGCACGTTCCAGATCCGCTCGGCATATTCGCGGATGGCGCGGTCGGCGCTGAACCAGGCGCAATGGGCCGTGTTCGTCACCGACATGCGCCACCACGTCGCCGGATCGGCCCAGAGGCCGTCCACATGGCGCTGCGCCTGCCGGTAGCTCTCGAAATCGTTCAGCACCATGAACCAGTCATTGGCGCGCAAGCCATCGACGAGGCCCTGGTAGCGCCCGCGCTCGCGGGGCGAGTAGGCGCCGCCCGCAACGGCGTCGAGCACGCCTTCCAGATGCGGGGTCGCGGCGATGACCTCGGCGGTCGGGCGCGGATTGCGCTTGGCGGCCTCGACCTGTTCGGCCGTCATGCCGAAGATGACGATGTTGTCCGCGCCGACGCGCTCGCCGATCTCGATATTGGCGCCGTCGAGCGTGCCGATGGTGACGGCGCCGTTGAGCGCGAACTTCATGTTGCCGGTGCCCGACGCCTCCATGCCGGCGGTCGAGATCTGTTCCGAGAGGTCGGCCGCGGGGATGATGACCTCGGCCAGGCTGACATTGTAGTTCGGCAGGAAGACCACCTTCAGCCGGTCGCGGGTGGTGATGTCGTTGTTCACCACGGCCGCGACGTCGTTGATCAAATTGATGATCGACTTGGCCGTGGCGTAGTTCGAGGCCGCCTTGCCGGCGAAGATCTTCACGCGCGGCGCCCAGTCGCGATAGGGCTCGGAGCGGATGGCGTCGTAGAGCGCGATCGTCTCGAGGATGTTGAGGAGCTGGCGCTTGTATTCGTGGATGCGCTTGATCTGGACGTCGAAGAGCGCATCGGGGTCGACGGTGACACCGCAATCCTGACGGATGATCTTCGCGAGCTTCAGCTTGTTCTCGCGGCGGATGGCCATCAGGCGTTCGTGGACGGCCTTGTCGCTGGCATGGGCGCCGAAGCGGCGGATCAGCCCGATATCGTCGAGGACCGCCTCGCCGCAGGTCTCCTTCAGCAGCTTCGTCAGCCCCGGATTGGCGTTGAACAGCCAGCGGCGCGGCGTGATGCCGTTGGTGACGTTGGTGATGCGGTCCGGGAAGACCCTGTGGAGCGGGGCGAAGACCGTCTCCTTCATCAGGTTGGAATGCAGCGCCGAGACGCCGTTGACCTTGTGCGAGCCGACGAAGGCGAGATGGGCCATGCGCACACGCCGGCCATGGGACTCGTCGATGAGCGAGAGCGTCGCCAGGTCGGCATCCGGTTGCTCGCGCCGCACGCCGTCGAGGAAGCGGGCATTGATGCCGAAGATGATCTGCATGTGGCGTGGCAGCAGCCGCTCCATCAGCGCAACCGGCCAGGTCTCCAGCGCCTCCGGCAGCAGCGTGTGGTTGGTGTAGGAGATCGTCGCGTTGGTCACCTCCCAGGCCTGCTCCCAATCCATCTTGTGCTGGTCGATCAGCAGCCGCATCAGCTCGGCGACGGCCAGCGAGGGATGGGTGTCGTTGAGCTGGATCGCGACCTTGTCGGCGAGGTCATCGAGCCGGCCGAACTGGCGGTAGTGCCGGCGCACGAGGTCCTGCAGCGAGGCCGAGGTGAAGAAGAATTCCTGCCGCAGGCGCAGTTCCTGCCCGGTCGGCGTGGAATCGTTGGGATAGAGCACCTTGGAGATCGCCTCGGCGCGATTGCGCTCGGCGACGGCGCCGATCAGGTCGCCCTGGTTGAAGGCGTCGAGCGAGAGCGGGTGCATGGCGCGCGCGCGCCAGAGCCTGAGCGTCGTGGCTTCCCGCCCGCGCCAGCCGACGATCGGCGTGTCATAGGCGACGGCGAAGACCGTCTCCTCCGGCGCCCAGAAGATCTCGCCCGGCTTGTCCGTGCCGGTGACGGAGCCGCCGAAGCCGATCTTGTAGGCGCTCTCGCGCCGCTCGAACTCCCAGGGATTGCGGAAGGAGAGCCAGTCCTCGGGGACCTCGATCTGCTTGCCGCCGTCGATGCGCTGCTTGAACAAGCCGTGGTCGTAGCGGATGCCGTAGCCCAGCGCCGGCACGCCGGTCGAGGCCATCGCCTCCATGTAGCAGGCGGCGAGCCGGCCGAGGCCGCCATTGCCGAGCGCGGCGTCGGGCTCGATCGTCTCGATCTCGTTGAGGTCGACGCCGAGCTCGCGCATCGCCTGCGCGAAGGGGCCGGTGAGGCCGAGATTGTTCAGCGTATCGGCGAAGGAGCGGCCGATCAGGAATTCGAGCGAGAGGTAATAGACCCGCTTGCGGCCGGTGTCGTAGCTCTCCCGGGTGGAATGCTGCCAGACATCGACGACGTGATCGCGCGCCGCCAGGATGCCCGCCGTCAGCCAGTCATGCGGCTGGGCGACCGCCGGGTCCTTGCCGAGCGAATAGGCGAGCTTGCGCAGGATCTCGGCCTTGAGCCGCTCGACCTGATCGTCCGGCTCGAAATGGACGGCTGGCTGCGGGCTGGTGGCGGTCTCGGTCACGCGCGGTCTTCCCTGGCTGTTTCGAGCRCCGGGAGTGTCAGGGGATTGCTGGCGGGTGTCCAGCCGAATTTGCCGCAGTGCGGTATGAAGCTGCCGCACGGCCCCGCGTGCTGGTTTCGGGCGCCGGTCAATTACCGCCCGGGCGGGCGTCGTCACGGACGCGCCCGCCGAGCTGTTTTGCGCCCTCGACCGAGGAATCCGTCAGCCTGACGATGCTGTTCCAGGCTTCACGCGTATAGGCACCCTGATGAACGACGGCGTCGTAGCCGACGACCAGGACGATGATCACCAGAAGCAGGCGGAACACGAAACTCTCCTCTCGATACCGCGCTATCAACGCGATGGTGGAGGGGAGGGTTCCGCCGTGCTACGAGCGGGATCAGCGCGGCAGCAGATCCTTCAGCCGCAGCAGGGAGATCGTCTCGACCTGCCCCAATGCGGTCGCGAACTCCTGTTCGCGCCTGTTTTTCAGGCGCGTCTCGAAGGCGTCGAGGATCGCGGCCTTGCTCGCGCCCTTCACCGCCATGATGAAGGGAATACCGAAGCGGGCCTTGTAAGCCTCGTTGAGCGCGGTGAAGCGCACGCGCTCGTCGCCGGTCAGACGGTCGAGGCCGGCGGAGGCCTGTTCGCCGGTGGATTCCGGCGTCAGTTCGCCGGCCGCTGCCAGCTTGCCGGCCAGATCGGGATGGGCGGCGAGCAGGGTCTTCTGCCTGTCCGGCCCGGCCTTGCGCATGACGGCGGTCATCGCGGCGTGCAGCCCTTCGGCCGTGTCCTGCGCGGGCCCGATCCCGGCATCGTAGGTCGCTTCGGCGATCCACGGGGAATGCTCCCAGACGCGGCCGAACACCTCGATGAAGAGCGCCTTCGGCAGTTTGGAGGGAGTGTAGCCGCCTTCGGGCGGGTGCGTCCGAACCCAGTGGCGGGCAATGTCGAGCCTTGTCGCGACCCAAACCCTGTCATGGCTCTTCACATAGTCGAGGAAGCGGGCGAGCGCAGCGGCGCGGCCCGGCCGGCCGACGAGGCGGCAATGCAGCCCGACCGACATCATCTTCGGCGCGGTCTCGCCTTCGGCATAGAGCGTGTCGAACGAATCCTTCAGATAGGCGAAGAACTGATCGCCGCTGTTGAAGCCCTGCGGCGTGGCGAAGCGCATGTCGTTGGCGTCGAGCGTGTAAGGCACGGCGAGCTGCGGCCCCTTCGGGCCTTCAAGCCAATAGGGCAGTTCATCGGCATAGACGTCGGCCGTGTAGAGGAAGCCGCCTTCCTCCATCGTCAGCGGAATCGTGTTCTGCGAGGTGCGGCCCTGGTAGCAGCCGAGTGGGCGTTCGCCGGTCAAGTCGGTCTGGATGCGGATGGCCTCGAGGATGTCGGCGCGCTCGCGCTCCCGCGGCACGTCGCGATAGTCGATCCATTTCAGGCCGTGGGTTGCGATCTCCCAGCCGGCTTCCTGCATCGAGCCGACGATCTCGGGGTAGCGCGCCAGCGCGCTGGCAACCGCGAAGACCGTCACGGGCATATTCCGCTCGGTGAACATCCGCCACAGCCGCCAATAGCCGGCGCGGGAGCCGTATTCGTAGATCGACTCCATGTTCATGTGGCGCTGGCCCGGCCAGGGCGCCGCGCCGACGATCTCGGAGAGGAAGGCTTCGGAGGCCGCGTCCCCGTGCAGGATGTTGTTCTCGCCGCCCTCCTCGTAGTTGACGACGAACTGGACGGCGATGCGGGCCTCGCCCGGCCAATGCGGATGCGGGGCGTCGCGGCCATAGCCCTTGAGGTCGCGCGGATAGGCGGTGTCGGTCATCGGAAAGGTGCTCGCAAACTGATTCAGCTGAGGATCCTAAGTGGCGGCGTCATCGCGTCAAAGTGCGGCCCACGCGGTCTCAGCTTCCCCGATAGGTGGTGTAGCCATAAGGCGAGGCGAGGAGCGGGACATGGTAGTGCCGCGTCACCTCCGAGAGGCCGAAGCGGACGGTGATGACATCGAGGAAGGCCGGCTCCGGCAGCGTGACGCCGCGCTCGCGGAAATAGGGGCCGATGGCGAAGTCGATCTCGTAGATGCCGGGCCGCGTCGCCTCCGGCGTCAGGAGCGGAGCGTCGGTGCGGCCATCCGCATTGGTGACCGTTTCGGTGAGCGTCTCGGCGCCCTCCGGTCCGATGCGGCGCAACGAGACCGCGACGCCGGCGGCGGGGCGCCCGCCATGCGTATCCAGGATGTGCGTCGTCAGCCCTGCCATGTCCGGCCTTTCCATCGCCTTGCGTTTCCGGGTCAGCAACTTGCATGCCGACCGCGCTCAACCGTAATTTGCCCTGGGGCGAAGTCCAACGGCGCGTGGCGCCGTTCCCGCCCCTGAACGAGGACAGCGACCCGCGATGCTCAGCGCCTATCTGATGGAATGGGGCAGCATGATGCTGCGCTGGCTCCACGTCATCACGGCGATCGCCTGGATCGGCTCCTCCTTCTTCTTCATCCATCTCGATGCCAGCTTGCGGCCGGCGCCAGATATCCCGCCGGGCACGGGTGGCCGCGCCTGGCAGGTCCATGGCGGCGGCTTCTACGAGATGCGCAAATACATGGTCGCTCCCGCGGTGATGCCGGCGGAGCTGACCTGGCACAAATGGCAGAGCTACTGGACCTGGATTTCGGGCTTCTTCCTGCTGGTCTGGGTGTATTACGCCCAGTCCGAGCTCTACCTGATCGATCCCGCGGTGATGCAGCTTTCGCCCCTGGCGGCGGGCGCGATCGGCATCGCGGCGCTGGCTGGGGGCTGGCTGATCTATGACTGGCTGTGCCGGTCGCCGCTCGGGAAGCACGACGTCTGGCTCGGGCTGATCGGCTTCGGCTACGTCGTGGCGGCGAGCTGGGCCTTCGCCAGCGTCTTTTCCGGGCGCGGCGCGCTGATCCATACGGGCGCGCTGATGGCGACGATCATGACCGCCAACGTCTTCTTCAACATCATGCCCGGCCAGCGGAAGGTGATCGCGGCGCTGACCGCCGGTGAAAAGCCCGATCCGAAATACGGCAAGGCCGCCAAGCAGCGCTCGACGCACAACAACTACATCACCCTGCCGGTGCTGTTCCTGATGCTGTCGAACCATTATCCGGTGACCTATGCCAATGCGGCGGCGATCCCGCTGCTGGTGGC